>CAMDXD010000117.1 GCA_945877995.1 Bordetella parapertussis | reverse complement strand
GAACGAGGCTACGTAACTCCCGGTCGCCGCATGCGCCACATAGAACGCCGCTGGCCACACCATCACCCCGGCATAGGTGCAGAACATGGTGCCACCGGTAGCCGCGGTGGCCATCCCGGGCGGCGCGCGGTGCGCAACCTCGGCGAGGTAAACGCCGTTCCATGCGATCGACGACAGGCCGGCAGCCACTGACAGTGCAATCACCGCCGCCAGCGGCCACGATGGCTCGACGCAGGCAAGACCGAGCGAGGTAATGCCCATCAACAGGCTCACCAGCGCCAGCGTGCGCCGCGGCGCCAGCAGGTTGTCGGCGACCCAGCCCCAGCCGATGCGGCCCAACAGTCCGCCGACCATCGCGCAGGTCATGGCCAGCCCGGCCGCGGCCAGGCCGAGCCCGGTCTCGGTGAGAAACACCACCAGGTAGGTGACGACGCACATCTGTATGCCGGCGAACACGAACGAACCGATCGCCAGTTCGCGCAGTCTCGGCAGGCGCCACACCAGCGCGAGCGAACCGAGCGGCGACGTGCTTGCCGACGGACCGCTTCCACGAACGCCTTCATCGAAGTCGCGCTGCAGCGGCTGGCAGAGCACAGCGCCTGCGACCGCGGCCGCAGCAAGCGCACAGGCGGCCACCTGCCAGTTGAACACCGCGACCAGCGCCGGGATCGCCAGCCCGCACGCACCGGCGCCGACCGGCACGCCAGTCTGCTTGACCGAGAAGCCGAGCGATCGGAAGCGCGCAGGCAGGGTCGACACCAGGATGATCGCCGATGACGGCGTGACGGGCCCGTAGCCGAGACCGAGCAGCACCGCGCCGAGCACCACCAGCGGCAGCGAGGCGGTGGCCACCAGCGCGATGCCCGCAGCGCACAGCAGCAGGCATATCTGGCTTGAGCGCAACGCGCCGAGCGCGGCCACCGGGCGGGCACTGGACACGGCGGCGATGGCGGCGAACAGATAGACGATCGAGGTGAACACGCCGACCGTGGACGGGTCCAGCCCCATCGTACGGGAGGCCGCAGGTGCGAGCACCGGCGGCGCGAAGATCACCAGCGCGACGCCGGCCTGCACCGCGAACGCGACGCCGACCGCGGTGGCCACGCCGACCCTGGGTGCATCCGCGCTCATTGCAGTTCCTCCCAGGCCTTCTGCAGGCGCTTGATCGACACCGGTGCCGGCGTGCGCAGTTCCTGGGCGAACAGCGACACCCGAAGCTCCTCGACCTGCCAGCGCAGCGCCTCCGCCCCCGGGTCGGGTTCACCGGCCGCGTGTCGTTCTTCGAGCCGGCGTTCGATGCGCTTCGCCAGGCCGGCAATCGCCTCGGCATGCCGACGATCGCGGTCCGGGTTACCCGGATACTTCGCCAGGCGCAGCTCCATTGCCTTCAGGTAGCGCGGCAGGTGCGGCAACTGCTCCCACGGGGTGCCCTGCATGAAGCCCGGGCGGACCAGCCGCGACAACTGCACGCGCATGTCGGCGGCGATACGCGCGAGCGCTGCCGGTGGCGCCGACACCAGCGGCGCCACCTTCGCGTAGGCCTGGCCCACCTGCCCGAGCAGACGGAGCGCGCCATCGGCCACGGCAGGCACCCGTGCGCGCGCGCGGGTTCGCTGCTGCTCATACTGGGCCTTGGACCGCGGCAGTGGGTCATCGCCGATGAAGGCGCGGTCGGCCACCGCCGCGACCACGTCCTCCACCAGTGCATCGGGTGGCGCCACCAGCCGCAACGCGAGCAGCGCATCCTTCTGGTCGCGCACCCGCTTCTCGAGCATGCGCATCGGCTCCTTCATCTCGATGCGCATCAGCCGCACCACGCCGCGGCGGGTCGACGCAGTCGCGGACGGTTCGGTGTCGAACAGGCGCAGCGCGACGCTCTTGCCCTCGTCCTCGATGCCCGGGTGCGCGGTCAGCCGGCGCCCGCCCTGGGTCACCGCGATCGAGGCTGGCAGTTCGCCGAAATCCCAGGTGGCGATGCCGCCGCGTTCGAAGTCGCTGCCCGCCTCGCTCACCGCAAGCTGCGCCGCCTCGCCCAGCTGCGCGCGCAGCGCAGGCAGGTCGCGGCCCAGCGCGAGTTCGCGCCCGGCATCGTCGATCACCCGGTAGTTCATGCGCAGGTGTGCCGGCAGGTCGCCGCTGCTGGTCGCCGACTGCTGGATCGCGCGCCAGGCCTCGACCGTGAACGCTTCACCCGTCTCGCGCTTGACGAATGCGACTAGCGCCTGTTCGAACGGCGGCCGTCCGCCGGCGCTGCGCGGGCCTGCCGATTCACCGCCGCGGTCGACCCATTCGAGGAAGCGGGTCACGTGTTCGGGTACCGGGATCAATCGCTTGCGGATGCCCTTGGGCAGCGCCTTCAGGCAGGCGGCGACCTTGTCCCGGATCATGCCCGGCACCAGCCAGTCGAACTGGCCGGGGTCGATCCGGTTGAGCACCGGCAGCGGCACTGCCAGCGTCACCCCATCGAGGGGATGGCCGGGCTCGAAGCGGTAGGTGAGCTTCAGCACCAGTGCGTCGACTTCCACCTGCGCCGGGTACAGTTCCTCGGTTACCGCAGATGCCGCATGGCGCATCAGGTAATCACGCGTGAGGAACAACCGCTGCGGGTCGTCCTTCTCGGCGTCGCGGCGCCAGGTGTCGAACGCGGCTCCGTTGTGGATGCCCTCGGCGATCCGCTCGGCGTAGAACGCCACGATCGCCTCCGGGTCGACCAGCACGTCCTTGCGCCGGGCCTTGTGCTCGAGCGCCTCGACCTCCTTGATCAGCCGCCGGTTGTATTCGATGAAGGGGGCGCGCGCGCCCTTCGGCACCCAGCCGCCGTCGACCAGGCCTTCGCGGATGAAGATCTCGCGCGCCTTCGGCGGATCGATCGGCCCGTAGTGGACCTTGCGCCGCGCCACCAGCGTCAGTCCGAACAGCGTGACGCGTTCGTATGCGATCACCATCGCACGCTCGGGCTCGAAGCGAGGATCGAAGTACTCGCGCTTGAGCAGCGCAGCCCCGACCTGCTCGATCACTTCCGGTTCGACCTTCGCGACCAGCCGCGCATAAAGGCGCGTGGTCTCGGTCAGTTCGGCCGCGACCACCCATTTCGGCTTTGCCCTGCGCAGCCCGGAGGACGGGTGGACATTGAACTGAATGCCGCGCGCGCCACCGTAGCCATCGCCCTCCTCCAGCTTGAAGCCGATGTTGCCGATGAATCCGGCGAGCAGCGCCCGGTGCACGGCGTCACCCTTCGCCGGTACATCATTGATGCGCCAACCGAGTTCAGCAACCGTCGCATGCAATTGGCCATGCACGTCGCGCCATTCACGCAGGCGGCGCGGCGACAGGAAGCGCGCCTGCATCGCCTCGACATGCTTGCGGTTGGACTTCTTGTGCTGCAGCGACTCCTCGTGGAACGTCCAGATCGCAAGCAGCGTCGCGAAGTCGGACTTGTCGTCGACGAACTCGGCATGCGCACGGTCGGCGGCTTCCGACTGCTCGAACGGCCGGTCGCGCGGATCCTGCACCGCCAGCACCGAGCACAGCACCAGTGCCTCGGCCAGGCAGCCGCCGTCGCGCGCCGCGACGAGGATGCGGCCCAGCCGCGGATCGGTCGGGAAGCGCGCCAGTTCGCGGCCGATGCGGGTAAGCCGGCGCGCCTCGTCGATCGCGCCCAGCTCGGTGAGCAGCTGGTAGCCATCGGCCACCGCACGCGGGGTTGGCGGATCGATGAACGGGAAGTCTTCGACCTCGGGCAGCCCGAGCGCCTTCATGCGCAGGATGGCCGCCGCGATCGAAGTGCGCAGGATCTCGGGGTCGGTGAAGGCCGGACGTGCGTCGAAACCCTGCTCGTCGTAGAGCCGGATGCATACGCCCGGCCCGAGGCGTCCGCAACGGCCGGCCCGCTGGTTGGCCGCCGCGCGCGATACCGGCTCGACCTGCAGCATCTCGACCTTGTTGCGGAAGCTGTAGCGCTTGACCCGCGCGACGCCGGTGTCGACCACGTAGCGGATGCCTGGCACGGTCAGCGAAGTCTCGGCGACGTTGGTAGCCAGCACGATGCGCCGGCCGCCATCAGGCTTGAACACCCGCTCCTGCTCCTCGAACGACAGGCGCGCGAACAGCGGCAGGATCTCGTAGCCCTTCGGATGATGCTTGCGCAGCGCCTCGGCCGTGTCGCGGATCTCGCGCTCGCCGGGCAGGAACACCAGGATGTCGCCACCGATCGAACCGGCGGTGCGGTCGCGCGCGAGTTCGTCCACCGCATCGAGGATCGGCTGCGCGGGGTCCTCGTCGCGCGTATCGCCCTCGTCCGCCTCGACCGGCGGCCGGTACCGGGTCTCGACCGGATAGAGGCGGCCCGATACCTCGATCACCGGCGCGTCATCGAAAAATACCGAGAAGCGCTGCGCGTCGATCGTGGCCGAGGTGACGATCACCTTCAGGTCCGCGCGCCGCCGCACCAGCCCGCGCAGGAAACCGAGCAGGAAGTCGATGTTCAGGCTGCGCTCGTGCGCCTCGTCGATGATCAGCGTGTCGTAGGCGGAGAGATCCCGGTCATGCTCGAGTTCGGCGAGCAGGATGCCGTCGGTCATCAGCTTCACATGGCTGTCGCGCGACAGCTTGTCGGAGAAGCGCACCTTGTAGCCGACCACCGTGCCCAGTGGCGTGTTCAGCTCCTGCGCGATGCGCGCGGCCACGCTGCGCGCGGCGAGCCGCCGCGGCTGGGTATGGCCGATCAGGCCTTCGACGCCCCGGCCCAGTTCGAGGCAGAGCTTGGGCAGCTGGGTCGTCTTGCCGGAACCCGTTTCGCCGCAGACGATGACAACCCGGTTCGCCTGGATGGCCGTGGCGATCTCGGCGCGCTTGCCGGAGACCGGCAGCTCTTCCGGATAGGTGATCGGCGGCAGCGCGGCGCGGCGGCGGGCGATGTCGGCGGGGGAGAAGCGGGTGGTCACGGTTGCTCGATTGTAGTGCCGCACCGAACGCCGGGGCCTTGCGCACGGATGAATGAAAACGGCCGCGGATCGCTCCGCGGCCGTCCACTGCAGGTACTGCTGGTTCGACTGCCTGGTTGCGCGCCGGGATCCTGCACTTGCCGGGACCCGCACGCGCTCACGGCGTCGAGGCGAAGAAGTCTACGTCAGAGGCAACGTGCCTTCATCGTCTGGGAGGACGACGCTGCGCTCGATCAAGCGCGGCCGGTCGACTTCAACGCCACGCCGCAAGACGCTGGCGCGACACCCGCTGCCCTGACCGAGGTCACGACAGGGTGGGACTGCAGCAATCGACTAGACATCGGATCACCTCCCTTCCAGAAGCCCGGCACATGCCGTGCACGAACGTTAGCAGAGCCTGCCCGTGCGATCAAACCGGAGCGCGCCGTCCGTCGTACGTGGCAGGCCGCCTGCGCCCATCGGGGTCAAGTCTTGAGTTTTGCATCGGCGCGATGAAGACCCGGCCGCATCGCCCCGGCACGTTGAACGCCTGAGCGCTACCCGGGGGCCAGTCCGGGCAGCTACGTGGTCAGCAGCGGCGACATGCTGCGCGCCATTGGAGTGGCGCAGCGGAAGGCGGTGGCGGGGTTTGATGCCTGAAATCAGGCCATCATGATCGAGGTGTGTACCTCTACCTTGAGTGCGCGCTTGATGGCCGCAAACACCGCCGAGCTATTGCTCATGGTCGGATTGCCGGACCGAGACAGCATCCGGTGCAGGCTCTTGGCGGGCTTGTGAATTTCTTCGGCCAGCGCTTCGAAGCCCACCGTGGCGTTGACGAGGTCGCGCAGGACAAGTTTGGCCGATTCCGGCTCGCCGTTGACGAAAAGGGTGATGGCCTCATCCAACAGGGCTTGCGCAAAGGCCGGATCGCTCTGCACGCGCGCAGCCACAGTCTCTTTGAAATCACGGGTCAGTGCCATGTCACCTTCCTCTTTTTGAGGTGGATGCCTTGCGGCGCTTGTAGTCTCCCCACAGCGCTACCGCCACACGCACCTTGGCGGCGTCGACGGCCTCGAGCGATCCGAACCACTCCGCGAAGGGGCTGCCGCCATCGGGCAGTAGCAGTTCTTTGGTCTGGTAGCTCACGGACCTAATGGTAACGTATAAGTTTCCATTTCGCCAACACGATGGCCAGATGGCACACCAGCGCCGCCAGCCGGAGGAATCAGGAGGAATCGAGGAATCGGGGTCAAGTCTTGAGTTTTGCATCGGCGCGATGAAGACCCGAACGCGTCGCCAGCAATCGCGTGGGTCGCCCGCCGCAACCAGAACCGCCTGACCGAGACCAACCCGCTGGGCCAGCAGGGGCAGAGCGCCTACGACACGCGCAGCCGGCTCGTGCGCATACGTCTGCCCGGGTCAGACGAACGCGCAGATCAACATCACCCCCACGCGCGGGGTGCACGTGGGCCATGACGGGGCGGGCAACCGGGTCACGGCCACCTTCTACGAGGGCGGGGCGCTCGTCAACGAGAGCTACGCCTACGACGGCAACAACCGGCTGACCTCGATCAACCGCGGCGGGCTGACGACGAGCGCGCGCAGCTACGACGCGGCCGATCGCGTCACCCAGACGATCAGCTATTCCAGCCCCGGGGTAATCAACGAGCGGCGCGACACCGCCTTCGACGTCAACGGCAACGTCGTCTCGGTCAGCGAGTCCTTCGCCACCAGCCGCGGGCAACTTCGACAACGACTACAACTACACCCCCGTCAACGAGCGCTACCCGGGGGCCAGCCCGGGCAGCTACGTGGTCAGCAGCGGCGACACCCTGCGCGCCATCGCCCTGGCCGTCTACGGCGATGCACGGCTGTGGTTCCTGATCGCGCAGGCCAATGGGCTCTCCAGCGACGCGGACCTCAGAGCCGGGCAGACGCTGAACGTGCCCAATCGGGTCACCAACCTCTACGCCTCGGCGCAGACGGTCAGACCGTACTCGCCAGGCGAGATCGTCGGCGATACCACCCCCACCTTGCCCGATCCCCCGCCCCCGCCTCCCCCGCCACAGGGACGCGGTGGGTGTGGCGGGTTCGGGCAGGTGCTGGTGATGGTGGTGAGTATTGCGGTGGCGATTGCGGTGCCCGCGATGGCCGGCGTGGCGCTCAAGGAGGTCGGGCTGGGCTTGGCGATGATGAGTGCTGCTGCCGGCAACGTCGCCGGACAGGTCGTGGGCAACATCGCCGGGGTGCAGAAGGGCTTCAACTTCCGCTCCCTGGCCATGAGCGTCGCCTCGGCGGGGATCGGCCATGGGATCTTCGGCGGCGGGGCGCCGGGCGCGAAGACCCTCGCGGACAGGCTATTGCCCGGGAGCCTGCCCTAGGAATTTCGGACCACGGTTTGCTGGGAAATGGCTCGGGTTGGAATCGGTGACGGGCTGGCAACTCCGTGAAGATGCTCCTCGACCGCTACGCCAGATGGATTCCTGGCGGAGATCAAGGCAACGCGCGGGAGCTTCTGGTGGCCGCAATGGCGCCCGATACTGAAGGAATTCGTCCCAACGGACATTTCCGTAGCCGCCCAGAAAGTACAAAAGCCCAAGAAAATCAATGATTTACTTGGGCTTGTAATTGGTAGGCGCGATTGGACTCGAACCACCAAAGAAGGGGAATGATGGGGCTTTCAGGGGGAGAACGTCAAGCTGTAGCCCCCCTCAGAACCCCCAGTTTCCCCGGATTCGTCCCAAAAATTCGTCCCAGCCGGCTCGTCGGCATAGGGCTTCAGGAGAGCAGCGTCGGCCTGAGCGCTTCCGCTCTCCTTAGAGGACATGGCAACGCACCCGGCAAGTAGAAGCAGCGCTTCAAGCAGCGTAGAAAACAGATTTCGCCGACGAATGATCATTAGTCTCGACCTCCGCATCTACCACCGTCGCAACGGTGGTCACCATCGCAGCGCGTGCGACAGTCTCCCCCTGGCAACGCGCTCGCGCTCACTACATTCGCAGCATCCTGATTGCTGCTTCCATTGCGAAATCGGGCCCGCCCCTGTCGGGCAATTCGGTCGATGAGTCCAGCGGTTCCGTGATGACTACATCGGGCGCAACGCCCGTGCCATCGATCGCCTTGCCACTCGGGCGATACATGCCTGCGCTGGCCACGATCAGTCCATCGCCGCCCTTCAGCGTAAAGATCGTCCTGATGAAGCCGACGCCCGCGGTATTCGACCCCACGACCGTCGCACGCTTGTGGTCCTGGAGTGCGCCGGCCAGCGCTTCCGCGCCCGAAGCCGTGGTCTCACTGACCAGTACGACCATGCGGGCAGTCTTCGTCTCCGCGGGCAATCTCAAGTAGGGAGTCTTCTGTCCCGGAAACACGTAGAACATCGGCATTGCAAGGAGCGTCAGCGAGCTATCGACCGCTCGCCCCTTCGTATGCAGGACAAGGGCCTTCTCCGGCAGGAACGCAGCTGCAATTCCGACGGTAACGGGGAGCAGGCCACCCGTACTGGCACGCAGGTCGAGAACGATGCCCTGTAGCGGACCGCCCGAGGCCAGTGCCAGCTCCGCCAGCCCATCGCTGAGCTTCCGCATTGCCTCGGTATCGAACTCCGCGATACGAACCAGCGCAAGACCGGGCTCGATCAACCGTGTGCTCAGGGTGTCTCGCTTGATGACCTCCCGAGTCAGTACGAGCCTGCGCATCTCTGAGGTTGCGCCGTCGCGAAGCGTGATCTGGACGCTGGATCGGGGCACTCCGCGCAATAGATGAACGACTTCACTGAGGGGCACTCCCGCAAGGTCGACCTCGTCGATGCGCGTCAGGATGTCGCCTTTCCTGAGGCCTGCGCGCTCTGCAGGCGTCCCCTCAAGGGACGACACGACGCGCGCGCCTTGCTCCGCCTCCGCGAGATCCAGGCCGATGCCGGCGACCCCGGAACCGCTGGCGCGCATGCCCCGGACCTGGCGTACATCCAGATACGACGAGTATCGATTGAGCGTGCCCACCATGCCCCTGATGCATTGTTCGGAACCGAAGCTCAAATCCCCCTCCGTGCGCAGGGCACGTGCGCGCGCCAGAGCGGTGGCGATCGCCCGTCTGCTGGCCTCTGGATCAGCATTTCCGGGCTCAGGCTCCTTCAGCGCAGACAAGCAGCCCTGCTCCAGCACACTCCGGGAGACCTGCTGATGGTAGTTTGTCTGGATGACGGTTATCGCCTGCTCGATCCGCTGTATGTCGATGGCGGACGAGGGAATGGTCGCTCGCGCGCCAGGAGCAGGTTGCGCTGGGGACGATGTCGTTACGGCCAGAATGGGCGCAGACTGGAGCGGCATAAAGAGGCAGCCGACCAGGACGACACAAGTCAACCGGCGAGCGCGAGTCGCCGCATTCGGAGTCCTGACACCTCTCGTCGGCTTTTGCACGCGCCCTCGTCGGCCACCCTCGGTCATCGTTCCCCCGTCGTCACTGTACCTCCCTGCCAGCACAATTCTCAATACCGAGCGTTCGAAACATCATCTATACGCAAAAGGGCCAGGTGGCTGCGTATGCAGATGCCAAGACAGGCACTTCGATTCCGTTCGAGTTGCAGGCTAGGGGTTTGGTTGAGTGGTCAGGTGCGGCCGGAGTTGAACAACGGCAGCAAGACCCATTACCAGTTCGACCGCAACGGAAATTACACGGGGAGCTGGTAAGTGGAAATCGATCTTGAGGCGGTGCGCCGTGTGTTCTGCGATGTGCTGGACGGGCGAATGACCAGAGAAGCGGCTGACCGCTGGGCCTACGGCGTGGTGCAACAGTCCGAGGCGGGTTCGCTAACGTTCTCGCCTGTGAACGCGAAAGATCGCATCTGGGAGGGTGTCATGTATCTCTATGGAATTGACACCATGGAGGCCCCCGGGCAGTACCTTCACACCGAGGAAGACATCCGATCGGCCATGGCCGCGACGCTGGGTAGCTGATCGACTCCTGCCGCTTGCGACGCCCGCCCTGCGCGGGCGTTGTTCTATGAGCCCGCTGCGATGCGCCTGACCGCCTCAGCCGCATCGACGATGTCGATGCCCTGATGGCTGCCCAGGGGCAGCAGATGCTTGCGATCCCCCGAGACGATCAGATCGGCGCGCGCTGCGACAGCGGCGGCAATGACCTGATCGTCATCGACATCGCCAGCCACCACGCGCGGCACGCTGGCCGGCTCCACCAGTTCGATGGCCTCGACGAAATCGGCCAGCACCTCGCGCGCTGATCGGCCGATCAAGGCCAGCCGCTTGGTGGCTGACGGCCGGGTGAGCACATCGGCCAGTTCTTCGAGCAGCGCCGTGCTGCTGTAGAGCTGGATGCTGGAGCGCTGGCCGATGGTGGCCAGCAAGTGATGCGGCGTACCGCGCCACAGCAGCGCCGACAACACCACGTTGGTATCA
>CAMDXD010000116.1 GCA_945877995.1 Bordetella parapertussis | reverse complement strand
CAGGGGCTCGCCAGCTACCGCCTTCCAGGACAGGGTCGCTCGCGCGGCCAGGGGATGCCCGCTCGCCAGCACTGCGACCAGTTCGTCGACGAACAGGTCGGTCGCCTCCAGTTCGGGATCGCGGCCTGCCAGGATGCCGATGCCGAAGTCGACCTCGCGGTCGCGTACCTTCTGCAGCAATACGTCGTTCTGTTCTTCACGCAGCGTCACCTGGACCAGCGGGTGAAGCGCCCGGTACGCCGCCAGGGCGCGGGTGACGAAGCCGAACGCAGCCGATGGCAGCAGCGCGAGCGCGATCCGCCCGCGCGTGCCGGCGGCAAAGCCGCGCAGGTCGAGCCATGCATCCGCGAGTTCATCGACCGGCCGCTGCACCAGTCCGACCAGGGTACGACCGGCGTCGGTCAGGTCGACGCGGCGCGTCGTGCGGTCGAACAGGCGTACATCGAGCGTCGTTTCGAGCTCGCGGATCATCTGCGAGAACGCCGGCTGGGTCATCGCCGATTCCGCCGCTGCGCGGCTGAACGATCCGGTACGCGCCAGGGCGAGCAGTCCCTGCAGCTGGCGAAGCTTGAAATTCATTGATGATGCCTATGAATCTGGATGGAAGATGTATTGGCCTTAAGAATACGAAGCGCTGTAGGTTTCGTCCACAAGCAGTTCGACGACGGAGGAGCCGCTGCCCTGGCAGCGCGACGCACGATGGCTGGATACTGGATTGGCATCGACACCGGTGGCACCTTCACCGACCTGGTACTGGCGGAACCTTCCGCTGGCCGCTGGGAATACCACAAGGTCCCGACGCGTACCGCAGACCCCGCCGCGGGCATCCACGACGGCATCCGGGAACTGCTCGACCTGTCGGGCGTGGCCGCGGCCGACGTCGCGTTCCTCGTGCTTGGCACGACGCTGGCGACCAACGCGGTGCTCGAGGGTAAATGGGCGAAGACCGGCCTGGTCACCACGGCTGGCTTCCGTGACGTGATCGAACTCGCGCGGCAGCGGCGCCCCGACTACTTCAACCTCGACAAGGTGAAGCCGGTGCCGCCTGCCTCGCGCGATTGCCGGCTGGAGGTGACCGAGCGGATCGACGTCGAAGGCCGCGTGGTCACGCCGCTCGACGAGTCGACCGTGCATGCGGCGGTGGCTGCGCTGAAGAAGGCCGGCGTGCAGTCGGTCGCGATCTGCTTCCTGCACTCGTACCAGAACCCGGCGCACGAGGCGCGTGCGCGCGAGATCATCGAGGCGGCCTGGCCGGATTCCGCGGTCTGCGCGTCGTACGAAGTGCTGGCCGAGTTTCGCGAGTTCGAGCGCTGCGCATCGACGCTCGTCAACGCCAGCCTGATGCCGATCATGGCGAGCTACCTCGATCGCTTCGAGGCCGGCGTACGCGAAATCGGCGTGCCGCGCACGCCGCGGGTGATGCAGTCCAACGGTGGCGCGGTGACGCCGGCTGCAGTCAAGCGCCTGCCGATCAACACCTTCTTCTCCGGCCCGGCCGGCGGGGTGATCGGCAGTGCCCGGCTGGGCAGCCGCATCGGCCTGCCCAACCTGATCACCTTCGACATGGGTGGCACCAGCACCGATGTCTGCCTGATCAAGGATGGCGAGCCGGCGAAGAAGAGCCAGCGTGAAATGGGCGGCTACCCGGTGCGCACGCGCACGCTGGATATCCACACTATCGGCGCCGGCGGCGGCAGCATCGCCTGGATCGATGCTGGCGGGCTGCTCAAGGTCGGCCCGCGCAGTGCCGGTGCCTATCCTGGCCCGGCCGCCTATGGCCGTGGCGGTACCGAACCGACGGTCACCGACGCCAACGTGGTGCTCGGGCGATTGAGCCCGGAGTCGCTGCTCGGTGGCCGCATGAAGATGCATCCGGACAAGGCACGCGAAGCGGTCGAAGGCCTTGCGCGCAAGCTGGGTGTCGACCCGGTGCAGGCCGCCGCGGGCGTGGTCGAGATCGTCAACGTGAACATGATGGGTGCGGTGCGCGTGATCTCGATCGAACAGGGCGAGGATCCGCGCGACTTCGCGCTGGTCGCGTTCGGCGGGGCCGGGCCGTTGCATGCGGTGGAAGTCGCCATGGCGATGGGCATGCGCCACGTGCTGGTGCCGGCGCGGCCCGGGCTGCTGTCGGCCGAGGGACTGCTGCAGGCCGACCAGCGTGGCGACTTCAGCCTGACCCGGCTGGTGGTGCTGGCGCTGGCGCAACTGCCGGCGATCGAGGCCGGTTTCGCAGAACTGCGGCGGCGGGGCGAGGCCTGGCTGGCCGAGGAGCGCGCCGATGCTGCCGCCTCCGTACCGGAGTGGAGCGCCGACCTGCGCTATGTCGGCCAGAGCTTCGAACTGGTGCTGCCACTGTCGGGCGGATCGCTCGATGAAGCTTCGGTGGCCGCGCTGATCGAGGCCTTCCACCAGCGCCATCGCGAGTACTACGGCTACGACATCCGAGACCAGGCCGTCGAGCTGGTCAACCTGCGCCTGGCGCTGACCGTGCCGCGGCCGCGGCCGTCGTTCTCGGCTGCCGCGTCGGCCCCGGTCGGGAAGCCGGGCAGCCGCGACGTCTGGTTCCCGGCCGGCGGTTACGTCCGTTCGCCGGTGTACGATCGCTCGCACCTCGTTCCCGGCATGGCGTTCGACGGTCCGGCGATCGTTGAACAGATGGATGCGACCACGGTGATCCCGCCGTCGGCACGCTGCCGGATCGACGACGCCCGCAACCTGCATGTGATGCTTGGCGAGGTCCAGTGATGAGCAACGAACGCAAGCCGGTGGCGCCTGTACAAGCGCCCGATCCGATCCGTGCCGAGGTGATGGCGCGCTACCTGCTCGCCGCTGCCGAAGAGATGGGTGCGACGCTGATGCGCACGTCCTTCTCGCCGAACATCAAGGAGCGCGCCGACTGTTCCACTGCGATCTTCGATGCCCAGGGCCAGGTGATCGCGCTCGCGCAGCGGGTGCCGATCCACCTCGGCTCGATGGTCGGTGCGGTCGACGAGATACTCTCGCGCTACGGACGCGAGAACATCCTGCCGGGCGACATGTTCATGGCGAACGACCCGTACAACGGCGGCGGCTCGCACCTGCCGGACATCAACGTGATCTCGCCGGTGTTCATCGGTGGCGAGATCGTCGCCTTCGTCGCGAACATCGCGCACCACGCCGATGTCGGCGGCATGGTGCCCGGCAGCGAGGCGGCGGTCTGCAACTCGATCTTCCAGGAAGGCCTGCGCCTGCCACCGGTGCGCATCATGCGTGGCGGCGAGATCAACCGTGACGTGCTCGACATCGTCCTGCTCAACTCGCGCACGCCGGACGAGCGGCTCGGCGACCTGCGCGCGCAGTTCGCGGCGAACCTGGTGGGTACGCGCGCCGTAGAGACACTGATCGCGCGCTATGGTCCGGAAGAGACCGCGCGCACGGTCGCCGGCTACCTCGACTTCACCGAGCGCCGCTTTGCGGCGGCGATCGCGCGGCTTCCGGCGGGCATCTACCATGCCGAGGACTACCTCGACGGCAATGCCGAGGGCGAGCGCGCGCTGATCCGCCTGGCGATGACGATCGAGGGTGGACGCCTGCACTTCGATTTCGCCGGATCCGCGAAGCAGCTCCAATCGGCGCGCAACATCCCCGAGCGCGCGCTGCTGGCAACGATCTACACGGTCGCCAAGAGCCTGCTCGATCCGGACGTACCCGCGAATGCCGGCTACTACCGGACGATCACCACGGCTGCACCGAAGGGCAGCGTGGTCGGCCCGCAATCGCCGGCCGCAGTCGGCTGCCGTTCGATTTCCTGCGGTGTGCTCGGCGACGTCGTGGCCAAGGCGCTGTCGCAGGCGCTGCCGGTGCGCGCGCTGGCGCCCAGCGGGCCGCACCACCTGATGGTGCTGGCCGGCAGCGATCCACGCAACGGTACCTACTTCGTCAACTACGAGACCGTCGCCGGGGGCATGGGCGCGCGCTCGAACCGCGACGGCATGGACGCGGTGCGCGTACACGCGTCGGGCGCGTCGAACCTGCCCGTCGAGGCGCTGGAGCACGCGTTTCCGTTCCGCGTCGATCGCTATGCGCTATGGGAAGGCTCGGGGGGCGAGGGCGAGTATCGCGGCGGCATGGGCGTGATACGCGACTATCGCGTGCTGGGCGACGACATCGTGGTCAGCCTTTCATCGGAGCGACAGCATGTCGAAGCCGAGGGGATGAAGGGTGGCCGGCCTGGCTTGTGCGGGCGCTTCGTATTCAACCCGGGCCGTGTGGACGAGCGTGTGCTGCCGTCGGCCGCAGCTGACGTCCGACTGCCCAGGGACAGCGTGCTGCGTGTCTGCACGCCGGGCGGCGGCGGCTTCGGCGATCCGGCCGCGCGTACGCCGGCGGCGCGCGAGCGCGATGAGCGGGAAGACCGGCTGCCGAAGGAACCGTTACAGTGAACTACGTCGATATCGTCACGGGCAAGCGCTATCCGTCCGACGTGCCGCGCTGGCAGTCCGACGACGGCAACGGGGTCGACCTGGAAATATGTCCAGGCATCACGCGCGACCGGATTGATCCGTCGCGCCGCTCCCTGTGGCGCTATGCCGCCGCGATGGCCGTGCCGTACGAAGGCGCGGTTACCCTGGGCGAGGGCTGGACGCCGCTGCTGCCCAGGTCGTGGCAGGGTGTCGACCTGCTGTGGAAGCTCGAGTACGTGATGCCGACCGGTTCGTTCAAGGACCGCGGCATGACGGCGATGGTGAGCTACCTGAAGCTGCATGGCATCACCGACGTGCTCGAGGATTCGTCCGGCAACGCCGGCGCGTCGCTCTCGACCTATGCCGCCGCAGCGGGGATGCGCTGCCGGATCATGGTGCCGGCGACAGCGTCCTATCCGAAGATCGCCCAGATGGCCGCGCACGGTGCCGACGTGGTGGCGGTGACCGGCACCCGGCAGAATGTGGCCGACGCCGCGCTGCGCGAAGCCTCGTCGATGTTCTACGCGAGCCACAACCGGCAGCCCTACTTCCTCGAGGGCACCAAGACGCTGGCCTACGAGCTCTGGGAACAACTCGGCTTCCGGTTGCCGGACAACGTGATCGTCCCGGTGGGCTACGGCGCGAACGTGCTCGGCTGCGAGCGCGGCTTCGCCGAACTGATGCGCGCGGGAGAGACCGACCGCATGCCGCGTATCTTCGGCGTGCAGGCGGCCAACGTGTCGCCGCTGGCGCAGGCGTTCGACGAAGGGCTGGAAGACTACAAGGACATCGTGCCGGTACCGACGCTCGCCGAAGGGATCGCATCGCAGCGCCCGACGCGCGGCCGTTCGATCCTGCGCGCCGTGCGCGATTCGGGCGGTCGCATCCTGTCGGTTGGCGAGGACGAGATCGTCGCGGCCTTGCGCACGCTGGCCGGGATGGGGTTCTATGTCGAGCCGACATGCGCCTCGGTCGGCGCGGCGCTCGGGCACCTGCTCGATGCCGGCGACATCCGGCCGGGCGAGACGACGGTGGCGGTATTGACCGGCACCGGATTGAAGGCCTCTGAGATGATCGGAAAGGCGCTCGGACTGTCCGCGCGCACGATGGATCCCCTTTCTGCGCGCCCCTGAGGCGCGCAGCACCCCGAACGCAGCACCCCACAAGTGACCATTGTCGAGAAGGAGTGATTCCATGTACGGATGGAGAGGCAGGATCGGATTGCTGGTTCCGTCGATCAACACCACGATGGAGACCGAGTTCTGGCGCATCGCGCCGCCCGGCGTGTCGGTGCATACCGCGCGCATCGCCGGTGGCCGCGAGGGCACGCCAGAGGAACTGCGCAACATGGAGCAGGCCAGCAAGCATGCGGCGAGCGAAGTGGCGATGGTCGAGCCTGACGTGGTGGTCTACGGCTGTACCAGCGGCAGCTTCTTCGAAGGTCCCGAGTGGAACGACCGCATCTGCGAACAGTTGACCGCGATCACCAAGGCACCCACCGTCACCACGGCTGGCGCGATGGTCGCCTGCCTCGCCGACAACGGCGTGAAGAAGGTCGACGTGGTGACGCCCTATGTCGAACTGACCAACGAACGGCTGAAGCAGTTCGCCGCCGCCTATGGCATCACCACGACCAAGCTTGGAACCTTCGACATGCTGGACATGTTCGACCATGCCAAGGTGTTGCCAGAGGAGATCTATCGCAAGGTGAAGGAGATGACGACGCCGGATTCGCAGGCGGTGTTCGTCGCCTGCACGCAGTTGCGCGCCCTCGAAGTGCTGGAGATGCTCGAGCGCGACCTGGGCAAGCCGGTCTACTCGGCCGTGCAGGCATCGGCCTGGCAGGCCTACCGCGCGATGGGCGTTGACCCGAAGATCGAGGACTGCGGTAGCCTGTTGCGTTCGCTTGCTTTTTCCGAGGGCAAGCCGGCGAAGATAGCGCCGCTTGCACGCATGTCGGCGTGACGCCTGTCCGCCCCGGGATATTCCCTTCCACGCAGAGGAGCGTGTCCAGATGAAAGCACCGATTCGCAGTGCGCTCGCAGGGCTGGCAGGGGGCGCGCTGGCGCTGGCTGCCGCGAGCCAGGCCGTCGCCCAGGCCTATCCCGAGCGCTCGATCCGCTATGTGGTGGCCTTCGCGCCCGGCGGCATCAACGATCTGCTCGCGCGCGTGGTCGCCCAGAAGCTGACCGAATCGTGGAAGCAGCCCGTGATCGTCGACAACCGGCCTGGGGCTGGCGGCAATGTCGGTGCAGAGGTGGCCGCCCGGGCTGCGCCCGACGGCTACACGCTGCTCAACATCAGCACCGCGCACGTGATCGCCCAGTCGCTCTATCCGAAGCTCGGCTACAGCCTGGTGCGCGACCTCACGCCGGTCGTCTACCTGGGCAGTTCGCCGCTGATCACGGCGGTCAGCGGAACGCTGCAGATCAAGACCGTTCCGGAACTCATCGCGTGGGCGAAGCAGAACAAGATGGTCTACGGCTCGGGCGGCGTCGGTGCGATCAGCCACCTGTCGATGGAGATGTTGAAGGTGTCCGCCGGCATCGAGGGCGTGCACGTTCCCTACAAGGGCGCGGCGCCAGCGGCGGCTGACCTGATCGGCGGGCAGGTGCACGTGATCTCCAACGCGGTGCCGGAACTGTGGCCGGCGGTGAAGACCGGCAAGGTGCGCGTGATCGGTGCGATGTCCGAGAAGCGGCTGCAATGGATGCCGGACGTCCCGACCTTCGCCGAGCAGGGCGTCAAGGGATTCGTGCTGGGCAACTGGGTAGGCCTGATGACCGCTGCGGGTACGCCGCCGGCGACCGTCCGCAAGCTCAGCGACGAGATCAGCCGCGTGCTCAGGCTTCCGGATGTCAGCGAGCGACTCATCGGGCTCGGCTTCGAACCTGGCGGTGGAACGCCGGCGGAACTGGCGGCGCTTATCGCTGCCGAGACGGTCACCTTCGCAAGGGCGGTCAAGGCGTCGGGCGCCAAGGCAGAGTGACCCACGGCCCGGTGCAGGCGCGCGAATCGCGTCTGCACCGGGGGACGCTCCGTGTTCAGCGCGGGAACGCGTCGATCAATGCGCGCGCCGCGTCGGGTGCCGCTTCCAGCCTGTCGACTGCATCGGCCAGACGATCTGCAGCCGCGTCTCCAGCGTCCAGTCCGAAGCGCAGGCAACCGCGCAACTTCGCGCGCTGCTCGTCGCGCGTCATCGGCTCCTGCGGGCTGCCCTTGATGGTGTCGCTGCCGACCTCGATCACCTCACCGCCGGCAAGCACTACCCTTACCCGCGCAGGTTCGATCGCCGTGGGATCGATGGACGGGTCATCGACGATCGTGGTCTTCGATGTGAGCACCCCGACCTCGGGTGCCGAGATCACCGACTTCAGGTAGGACTCGAGGCCGACCTGGCCATCCAGCAGCGCACGCGCGAAGCCGTAGGCGATGTTGAACTGCGCATGGACCACGTCGTTGCGCGCGGGGTCGTACGGCGTCCCGACGGTGAGCCAGTTCACGTGGCCGATACGGATTTCGATCGAAGCCACGTCCGCCGGACGGATGCCGCGCGCATGCAGGCCGATGCCGAGGCCGATCGCGGTGTGGTTGCAGCGGCAGCACGGGTAGGGCTTGAAGCTGTACTCGGGTACCCGCCAGCGTTCGCCGAGGCCGTCGGTGAGCAGTTGCGGATGCACCTCGTTGCCTTCGTACAGCGCGAACAGGCCGGCATTGCCCTCCAGCGTGCGGCGCGTGCCGGTCAGCCCGTCCGCGCCCAGGAAGGCGCCCAGCACCGCAGCGCGCGACGCGAAACCGGCGCCGATGCGCTTCGACAGCACGCCATCGCGCATGCTCTGCGCCGAGCCGCTGGCCTGGTGGTAGGCGAAGCCCAGCCCGTTGGCGATGTGCTCGCCATCGAGCCCGAGCAGCCGGCCAGCGGCGATCGATGCAGCCACCGTGCCCGAGACCATCGTCGGGTGCCAGCCGCGGCCGAGGCTGTTGTGGCAGGCCAGGCCGAGGCGCGCATGCAGCTCGGCACCGATGGCAAAGGCGAGGATGAAGTCGCGGCCGCTCACTGGCGCCGCGTCCTCGGCGGTGGCGAGCAGCGCTGGCAGCACCACGCAACTGGTGTGCACGCGCGCCGGGTCGTGCTGGTCGTCGAAGTCGAGCGCATGTGCGGCGGCACCGTTGGCGAGTGCGGCCGTCGGTGGCGAGAACCGGCGCAGGCCGATGAGGCCGGTCGCGCTGCCCGCCTGTTCCCAGCGCGACAGGCGTGCGAGCAGTTCCGGGATACCGGGCGCGTGCGACGCACCGGCGATCGCACCGAGGGCGTCCAGGATGAGCGCCTTGCTGGTCGAGACGACTTCCGGCGGAAGCCGGTCGTAGTTCCAGCCGGCAATCGTGTCGCACAATTCGCGCGTGTACCCATCGTGAAGGGGCAGCGCTGGCGCTGCGCCGGACGGGTTGCTGTGATCGGGCATCGTGCATCTCCAGGCGGGTTGACGAGCAGTGGTTATGATAGCTTCCGCCCGAACGATGCGTCTTTTCATATTGCCCGATTCCCGAAGGAAGATCGATGTCCGTCATCCCCGACAGCACTGCGACCGGTAGCGGCGGTGCCACGCTGGCCGTGCTCGATCCCGTCGCACCGAGCCATGCAGCCGTCCACGCGCCAGCGGCACGGTTCACCGGATTGCTCGCCGGTGCGACGGTCGCCTTCATCGACAACTCCAAGCCCAATTTCTCGCTGCTCGCCGACGACCTCGAGCAACTGCTGCGGTCCAGGCATGGGGTGGCGCGGGTGCTGCGGCACCGCAAGCCGAACGCGTCGATCGGTGCCGACCCCTCGGTGCTAGACCGGTTGGCGTCCGAAAGCATGGTGGTGATCAGCGGTTCTGGCGACTGAGGGTCCTGTGCGTCGTGGAGTGTCCACGACTCCGTCTCGATCGGCCGCCGCGGCGCGTTCGCAATCAGCGTGTGCTCCACGGCATTCAGCGGCCTCGCTCGGGCCCAGGCGAAGGCGCTCGGTGCGCCAGACCAGCCGCTGCTGATCATCGAGCATCCGTTCGGGTCGCGGTCGCGCGAAGAGGTCGCGTCGCTGGCGGTCACGCTGGTCGAGCGCATCGCCGAGACGGTACGCCTCGCTGCGGCTGCTGGCGCGGCACGGGCGGGGGCGGATACCGGCGCTGCGCCAGCCACTGGTACGGCCGATGGCAGGCTGATCGAGCTGCCCGCCGATATCGAAGCCTTCCACCAGGCCTGCAGCGACCGGCGCTGGAGTGACGGCCTGCCGGTGATCCCGCCGACGCCAGCGCGCGTCGCCCGCATGCTTTCCGGCAGCAGCCGGGCGCCGACGGCGGTCGTCGCGACGCTCGCTCCCGGCTTCGGTGCAGCCACCGTCGAGCTGATCGCGGTCAATGCGGTGATGGCTGGCTGCGTGCCCGCCCACCTGCCGGTGCTGATCGCCGCGGTAGAGGCCGCTGCCGATCCCGCGTTCAACCTGCAGGCCGTGCAGTCGACCACCAACCCGGTCACGACCTGGCTGATCGTCAACGGACCGATCGCGCTGGCGCTCGGCATGAACGCTGGCATCAACTGCCTCGGGCAGGGCAACCTTCCGAACGCGACGCTGGGCCGTGCGCTGCGGCTGGTGATGCAGAACATCGGTGGTGCATGGCCGGCCGAGATGGACCGCGCGACCCACGGCCAGCCGGGCAAGCTCCTGTTCTGCTGCGCCGAGAACGAGGCGGCGAGTCCGTGGGCGCCGCTGCACGCCGACCGCGGTTTCGCTGCGGGCGACAATGCGGTCACGGTGGTCGGTGCATCGGGCACGCTCAACCTGAACACGCACAGCAAGGATGCCGATGAACTGATCGCATGCCTGGCACGCTCGATGGCGTACCCGGCCAGCA
>CAMDXD010000115.1 GCA_945877995.1 Bordetella parapertussis | reverse complement strand
TCGCGCGCACCAGGTCGAGCGTGTGGTCGAGGTGCGGCCGCGCGCCCGCGGTGCCGGCCGAGCCGACCAACAGGGGGACGTCGTGCGCGCGCGCGCCTTCGAGGATCAGCGCGAGGTCCTGGCGCGCGATGGTGTCGGAGGCCGCCATCCGGCCGCTGCCCAGGTAGTTCGGGCCGGGGTCGACCGAGCCCATGTCGGCGCCAATGGCATGCGGGCGCCGCTCGAGCCCGGCGCGAAAGGCTGCCTCCAGCACGCCGTTGCCGAGCTGACCGGAGGCCGATAGCGCCAGGAACGGCGCGCGCGTACCGCCGGTGACCAGCCGCTCGCGCAAGCGGTCGACATGCGAGGCGCGGCTCACAGTTCCACCCCGAGCAGCGGGCCGTGCTGCTGCGCGCCGTACACGTCGCGGTCGCCCGGATCGCCGGCAATGGTGGTTCGCGGCAGCACGATCTTGATCGCGAACGCAGGCGCATACGCAATCACCCGGACGCTGGCCGCCGGCACGCCGTACAGCGGCGCGAGTGCCGCGGGCGTGAGTGCCGGCGAGGCCTGCGCGAGCCGGAACCGGCGCTCATCCTCGAACATGAGGTCGAGCGTGAGGGTGGTCGGGCCTGCGTTCTTGCTGCGTATCACCCGTGCGCAATCGACGAGTTTCATCGTTTCTCCTCCTCCGGTGGCCTGAGCGTCCGAAACAGCCTGAGCAGCAGCAGATCGTAGCCGATCTTCAGCGCGCCACCGATCACCAGCGGCCAGCCGAAACTCGACACGCCGAGCAGCCAGCCGGCGAACACCGGGCTCACGCCTGCGGCGAGGCTGCGCGGCACGGCGGTGAAGCTCGCCGCCGCGGCGCGCTCGTGCGGCGGCACCACCGCCATCACGTACGAGTTGCGTGCCGGCACATCCATGCTGGAGGTGGCGTAGCGCAGCAGCAGCGTCGTGATCGCGAGCTCGACGGTGGGCATGAATGGCGTGATCATCAGGAACACATTGGCCGGCAGGTGGGTGAATACCATGGTGTTCACCAGGCCTATCCGGCGGGCGATCCAGGGCGCCACCAGGAACGAAGCCGCGGACAGCACGCCCGCCCAGAAGAACACCTGCCCGACCAGCGCGACCGAGGCATCGAAGCGCTGGAACAGCCAGAGCGCAACCAGCGACTGCACCGCGAACCCGCTACCGAAGGAATCGAGTGTGAACACGGCGGCCATGCGCAGGACGATCGGTCGCGACTCGACCAGCGGGGCGCTTGGCGCATGGCCAGGCGGCTCGACCGAGGGCGTGAGCCGGCGGTACACCATGAACACCACCATGCCGAGTGCGCCGTAGAGCATGAACATCGCCTTCAGCGCAGCCAGCCGATCGACCGCCCACGCACCGACTGCCCAGTCCGGTACGACCGCGAACAGAGCACCGAGGGCGCCCGCCAGTGCGCCGAGCAGGGCGTAGCGCGCGAAGATCGCCGTGCGATCGCGCGCATCGACCGTCTGCGCGACCATCGACTGCTCGAGCGGCGAGAACACCGACGTGTCGCCATTGGACAGGTTGAGCGTCCCCACCAGTGCGACCAGCATCAGCGGCCAGAAATCGCCGAGCAGCGCGAACGCAAAGCCGCTTGCGCCCATCAGCGCCGCCGCGCCGAGCACCAGCCGGCGCTGCGCGAAGCGGTGGGCGAGCAGCCCGAGCATGAACACCATCGCACCCGAGCCGAGCAGCGTCGCGGTGGCGATCGCACCGACCTGCAGCGGCGTGAAGCCCAGGGCGAGCAGGTACACCGGCAGCAGCAGGACCACGAAGCCGTCGCCGAACGCGCGCAGCGTGCGCATCGCGAGCAGCCGGTACAGGTCCCCGCCCGACGCGGGCGGCAGCAGCCACCAGCGCGGCTCGCCCTGCTTCATATTTGCGCTAACCTAAGGCATTGATCCACGCGACGCAGTGTACCCAACCACCGAGGACCCGACATGATCGATCTCTACACCTGGCCCACCCCGAACGGTCACAAGATCCACATCGCGCTCGAGGAGATGGGGCTCGCGTACAACGTGCACCCGGTCAACATCCGGACCGGTGACCAGTTCAAGCCGGCGTTCCTCGCGATCAGCCCGAACAACCGCATCCCGGCGATGGTCGACAGCGACGGTCCCGATGGCCAGCCGATCTCGCTGTTCGAATCCGGCGCGATGCTGATCTACCTGGCAAGCAAGACCGGCCAGCTGATGCCGGCGGCCGACCGCGACCGCTACACCATGCTGCAGTGGCTGATGTGGCAGATGGGCGGCCTCGGCCCGATGTTCGGCCAGGCCAACCACTTCCGCTCGTACGCGAAGGAACCGCAGCCGTACCCGATCGAGCGCTACACCAACGAGTCGAACCGGCTGACCCGGGTTCTGGACAAGCGGCTGTCCGAAGCGCCGTACGTCGGCGGCGCGCAGTACACGATCGCCGACATCGCGATCTTCCCGTGGATGCGCGGCTGCGAGAAGCGCGGCGTGAACATCGACGAATACCCGAACGTGAAACGCTGGTTCGACGCGATCGACGCCCGAGCGGCGGTCAAGCGCGCGCTGCAGGTGCTGGCCGACGTGCACACCGCCCCGATCGACGACAAGCAGCGCGACATCATGTTCGGCGCCAGCCAGTTCACCAAGCGCTGAGCGCGGCGCAGGACGGACGCATCCGGCTGTTCGCGCCGGTCGGGCTAGCCTAGACTACGGAGTCTTGCAACCTCCGCGCGCGAGCGTGCCGGCATGGCCACGACACTGATCGAACGCACGATCCCGTCCTCGGGCGAGCGCCTGCCGGTACTCGGGCTGGGCACGTTCGGTGCGTTCGACGTGCCGCCACGGTCCTCCGCGGTCGATGCGCTGCATGACGTGATCGATCTGTTCGACCGCCGCGGCGGCCGGGTCGTCGATTCGTCGCCCATGTACGGTGACTCGGAATCTGTGGTCGGGCTGCTGAGGACCGCCCGCGCAGGGCAGGCAGTGGGCGCGACTGGCGCCGATCCCATGTTCATCGCGACCAAGGTCTGGACCCAGGGCGCGCGCGAGGGCATCGCCCAGATGGAACGTTCGATGCAGCGGATGCGGGCGCCGCGCATCGACCTGATGCAGGTGCACAACCTGGTCGATGTCGACACCCACCTGGCCACGCTCGAGGCCTGGAAACAGGAAGGCCGCATCCGCTACATCGGCATCACGCACTACCATGGCGGCGCGTTTGCGGCGCTGGAGAAGGTGATGCGTAGCCGGCCGATCGATTTCGTGCAGTTCAACTACCACGCGCTCGACCGCGAAGCCGAACAGCGGCTGCTGCCGGCGGCAGCCGACACCGGGACCGCAGTGCTGGTGAACCGGCCACTCGGGCAGGGCGAACTGGTGCGCCGCACGCGAGGCCACCCGCTGCCGGCGTGGGCGACCCGCGTCGGCTACCGCAGTTGGGCGCAGCTGGCACTGGCGTTCGTGATCGCGCATCCGGCCGTGACCTGCGTGATCCCCGCGACCGGCGACGCCACTCACCTCGCGGACAACTTCGACGCGGCCTCCATCACCACCGATCGGCCCGCGCCGGACGCCGCCCTGGCGCGCCGGATCGCGCAGGCGATCGCCGCGACATGAGCACCCTCCCGGGCGAGCCCCGCGCAGCCGGTCCCGTCCGGTTGCGCGGCCTGCTGCTCGCGCTGCTGGCCCTGCTGCTGGCCGCAGGGTGTTCCTCGGGCTTGCGGCTCGGGTACAACCAGGCCGAGCTCCTGGTCAACTGGTCGCTGTCCGACTACGTCGACTTCGAACCGCACCAGCGCGACCTGTTCGGACGGCGGTTCCGGGAAATGCACGACTGGCACCGGCGCGAGCAGTTACCCGAGTACGCGCGGCTGGTGCGCGAGGTACGCACCCGGATCGAGGACGGCCTGACGCGCGAGGATGTCGACTGGGTGATCGCGCGCGGCCGCGGCCGGCTCGAGGCACTGATCGAACAGGGCGCAGGCGACGCAGCCGACCTGATGATGTCGCTCACGCCCGAGCAGGTGAAGGGGCTCGAACGCGCATTCGCCCGCGCGAACCGGAAAATGGCGCAATCCTGGGGCATCGGGCGGCCGGTTGCAGAACAGCAGAAGCTGCGCGCCGAACGCCTGATCGCGCAGGTTGAGCGGTTAACCGGCAAGCTGGGCCGCGACCAGATCGAGCGCGTGACCGAGCTGTCCGATGCACTGCCCCTCACGAACGACCAGCGTTTCGCGGAACGGCAGCGGCGCCAGCGTGAACTGATTGCCGCGCTGCAGTCGGGCCGCAGCCGTGCCGAAATGGCGTCATGGCTCAGGCAGTGGGCGCCGAACTGGGAACGCGGTCGCGACCTGCAGCGCGCGCAGCTCTTTACCGACATCGACCGCCTGCTCACGCCGGCCCAACGCCGAAACGCGATGGACCGGCTGCAGGCCTATGCCGACGACTTCACCGCGCTCAGTGCCGCCGCGGCCCCTCAACGGCAACCGCAACCGCAGCAGCGCGTGGCGAACTAGCCGCTGTCGGGCAAGCCGCTCTGGCGCGCCACCACCCCGCGCGCAGGGCCCGTCCAGTCCCAGGGACGCCATAGGCTGCGGTGTATCATTCGCCTCCCGGCAGGCCTGCCCCGTGCACGCCGCCTTTCATGCAGGAGCCTTCCATGGGCCATATCGATCCCCACCTCCCGTACGCGTCGCAGCGCAGCCCGGTGTTCGCGCGCAACATCGTGTCCACCTCGCAGCCGCTTGCCGCCCAGGCCGGCCTGCAGATGCTCGCGCGCGGCGGCTCAGCCGTGGACGCGATCATCGCCACCGCGGCAACGCTGACCGTAGTCGAGCCGTGCAGCAACGGCCTCGGATCCGACGCGTTCGCGCTGGTCTGGGACGGCGGCAAGCTGCACGGCCTGAACGCCTCGGGGCGCTCGCCGGCCGCATGGACGCCGAAATACTTCGAGAAGTACAACGGCAAGATGCCCGAACGGGGCGTCGATGCGATCACCGTACCGGGCTGCATCTCCGCCTGGAAGATGCTGCATGACAAGTGGGGCAAGCTGCCGTTCACCGACATCCTCGAGCCGGCGATCCGCTACGCGCGCGACGGCTACCTGGTCACCCCGACCGTCGCGAAGCTGTGGGCGCAGTCGGTCGACGAACTGCAGACCTACCCCGGCTGGAAGGACGGCTTCATGCCGAACGGCCGTGCGCCCAAGGCCGGCGAGCTGTTCCGCTACCCGGACCAGGCGCGCACGCTTGAGCTGATCGGGAAGACCGGCGGCGAGGCCTACTACCGCGGTGAACTCGCAGAGAAGATCGCTGCCTGGATCAAGCAGAACGGCGGCGTGATGGACGTCTCCGACCTGGCCGCGCACGAGGCCAACTGGGTCGAGCCGATCCACATGGACTACAAGGGCTACAGCCTGCACGAGATCCCGCCGAACGGCCAGGGCATCGGCGCGCTGATCTCGCTGGGTATCCTGGGCTACCTGAACCCCGGGCAGTTCGCCTGCGACTCGGCTGACCACGTGCACATGCAGATCGAGGCGATGAAGCTCGCCTTCGCCGACATGTACCAGTACGCGGCCGACCCGGCGGCAATGCGGGTCACGCCCGAGCAGATGCTCGACTCGGTCTACCTGCAGGAGCGCAGCCGCCTGATCGACATGACCCGCGCGAAGGATCCGGGCCATGGCGACCTGCCACGTGGCGGTACCGTGTACCTGACCGCAGCCGATTCCTCGGGGATGATGGTGTCGTTCATCCAGTCGAACTTCAAGGGCTTCGGCTCGGGCGTGGTGGTGCCGGGCACCGGCATCAGCCTGCAGAACCGGGGCTGGGGCTTCAAGCTCGTCAAGGGCCATGCCAACGAGGTCGGGCCGCGCAAGCGCCCGTTCCAGACGATCATCCCCGGTTTCATCACGAAGGACGGCAAGCCGGCGATGAGCTTCGGCGTGATGGGCGGCTCGATGCAGGCCCAGGGCCACTCGCAGATGGTGCTGCGCGTCGCCGACTACGGCCAGAACCCCCAGGCGATGGCCGACGGCCCGCGCTGGCGTGTCGACGACGGCCTGAAGGTCGGGCTGGAGCATTCCTTCCCGGCCGAGGTCGTTGAAGACCTGCGCAGGCGCGGCCACCAGATCACCGTCACCGACCGCGGCTCGACCGACTACGGCCGCGCGCAGATCATCCAGAAGCTGGACGACGGCTACTGCGCCGGCTCCGAGCCCCGCTGCGACGGCCAGGCCGTCGGCTTCTAGCCTCCGAAATCCGAGTCCCCGAAATCCGGGTCAGACACGGATTATTCAAACCTGTGTCTGACCCGGATTTTTGCGTTGCTCTAGGTTGAAGCGTCGTGACGCGCCAGTTCGTGCGGCCAGGTCAGTATCTTTTCGTCCGCACTGACAAGCACTGCCTGTACGGCGAGGGCCGTGGCGGCGATGAATCGGTCTGCAGGATCTGCGGACAAAGACCCCAGGTCCAGTGAGCGAACGAGGACGGTGCCATCGAGCGGCAGTTCGATCAGCCCCGCGTCCACCCAGCGGGTTCGCCATTCGGCGACCGGGGCAGCCAGGCGAATCTTCCTGCGCTCAGCCAGCATGCCAGCCTCCCAGAAGGTGATGGCAGACACCGCGACCTGGTTCAGGGCCCATTCCTTCTCTACCAGGGCTCGGGTCTTCTTGCCCAGGCGGCGATCGGCGGTGTCCAGCCAGATCAGCGCGTGCGTATCCAGCAGGATCACTTCAGGGCTTTCCACGCCCCCGCATCGATCGGCTCCATGATGCCGCCGAGGATCACCGACTGCCCCTCGTGCAAACCCAGAGGCGACTGGACGCGTGGCGGCCTGTGCGGGCGCAGCTCGGCCACCGGCCTGCCGTTCTTGGTGACCAGTATGGTCTCGCCGGTGCGTGCGACCTGATCCATCAGGGCGAGGCACTTGGCCTTGAATTCAGACGCTTGAATGGTGGTCATGGCAATAGTCGCGACTGATATGACCACTATTGTGACCATAGTCACCAAACTGGTCAATGGAGAACGGCAGATGTACTGTCAGGTTCTTTCCATGCAGGCGGCCAGCGTCCGCCGCTGCCCGCCTTCTGCGTCGAAGTTCTCCGGGGCGAGCCAGCGCAGGTACCCGGCCTTAAGTGCTGGCCACTCATGGTCGAGCATCGCGAACCAGGCGGTGTCGCGGTTCTCGCCCTTGATCACCATGTGCTGGCGGAACACGCCTTCTTGGCGGAAGCCGAAGCGCAGCGCTGCCCGCTTGGAAGGCTCGTTGCGGTTGTCGCACTTCCACTCGTAGCGCCGGTATCCCAGTCCGTCGAATACGTACTGCGCGAACAGGAACTGCGCTTCGGTCGCCAGCCGGGTGCCGGCGATACCAGGTCCCCAGTAGATGTTGCCGATCTCGATCACGCCATGCTCGGGCGTGATACGCATCAGCGCCTGGCGGCCACCCGCGCGGCCGGTTGCAGCGTCGACCACTGCGAAGGCCATCGGATCGCTGGCCACGCGGCTGCGCTCGATCCAGCGCGCGAGGTCGGCGCGGTCGACCGGAGGGTGGTCGAACAGGAAGCGGAATCGGTCGGCGACGTCGGGCACCGAACTGGCGGCATGCAGCGCATCGCCATGCAGCGCGTCGTCTACCGGCTCCAGCCGCACATGGCGCCCATGCAACACGCTGCGCGCCGGCAGCGGCCGCGGCAACGGGGAAGGAAGGCCGGGTCGCCCCGGCACGTCCCCGCTCACGAGGCCTGGGTCGCGTCGGCTCCAGCCGGGACTGCGGGCGCCGAGGCCGCTGTCGCGAGGATCGCGCCGACCAGGTTCTCGATCATCGCGCGCGGGATGTTGCGCGTGATGAACACCAGCCGGCTACGATGGTCGTCGCTCGGCCACGCATCGAGCGTGACCGGCGGATGGAACAGGTGCTGCACGCCCTGCACTACCACCGGGCCGGGTTCGCCTTCGATGTCGAGCAGGCCCTTCACACGCAGCAGGTCGGAGCCGCGCAGCGAGGTCAGCACCTCCATCGCGACGGAGAACGTCTTCCAGGAGAACGGCGTGTCGTAGTACAGGCAGAACGAATCGACGCCCGCGGTGTGCTGGCCCTTGGGTAGCTTGCGTGCCGGCGCACCGGCCACCAGCCTGCCGCCGGGGATGGCCGAGGCCGAACCTGCGCCCTCGACGGCCACGAACGATTCGCTGCCCAGCCAGTTCTCGATCGCCTTCTCGGACGCTTCACGGTGGCGCACGCCGACATCGACCAGGAACGACGGGTCGAGGTCGCCCATCACGCAGCGGACGATCGCCGCATGCGGGTTGAGTTCGCGCAGCCGTGCTTCGAGAAGTTCGACCGCCGCCGGATCGGCCAGATCGGTCTTGGTGATCACCAGCCGGTCGGCCACGGCGGCCTGCTTGACCGGCTCTTCCAGCGTGTCGAGCTGTTCGTTGCCGTTGACCGCATCGACCAGCGTGATGATCGCGTCGAGCGTGTAGGTGTTGCACACCGAGGTGTCGGTGATCATCGTGTGGATCACCGGCGCCGGGTCGGCCAGGCCGGTGGTCTCGATCACCACGCGGTTGAAGTCGATGGTCTCGCCGTTGCGGCGCTTCATCCACAGGTCGACGAGAGTCTCCTGCAGGTCGCCGCGCACCCGGCAGCACAGGCAGCCGTTGTCGAGCACCATCATCTGCTCGCTCGAGGTCTGCACCAGGTCGTGGTCGATCGACTGTTCGCCGAACTCGTTGATGATCACCGCGACCCGGTTCATCCCCGGATGCCGCAGCAGCTTGCCCAGCAGCGTGGTCTTGCCGCTGCCGAGGAAACCGGTGATCACCGACACCGGTATCTTCGCTGCCGCATTCATGCCTTTGCTCCTAGAACGTCGTCTCGAGGATGTAGATGCCACCGGCGAGCCGGTCGACCGTGTACACCAGCCGGTTCTCGTCGACCCAGATGTCGTTCATCTGCGCGGCACCGGCCGGCGACAGCGCCGGGGCGGCCGGCACGTAGTAGCCGATCTCCTGGGGCTGGTACGGGTTCTTCGTGTCGTAGATGCGCACGCCGCCATTGAACATCGCGCAGTAGATGATCTCTTCGGAGCAGTGCGATGTCTCGACCGGCACGTTGTCGTGCAGGTTGTGCGCACCGAAGCGGCCGCCGCGCTTGCTGAACGTCTCGACCGGCGGCATCGGCAGCGTGCTGATCGAGGTCGGGTAGCGCTCGTCCTTCGCATCGAGCATCCAGACCAGCATCGGCCAGTCTTTTGCGCCGTCCTGGGTGCTCTCGTCGCTCATCACCATCAGGTCGCGGCTGAACAGCGGCATCAGCGAGTGATGGAAGGCCGGACGATGTGTCCAGCGCGAGACCATCTTCGGATTCGTACGATCGCTGATGTCGAGGATCACCGCACCGTAGTCGATGTAGCCGAGGTAGGCCCGGTCGGGGCGCTGCGGCCAGACGCAGGTGTTGTGCACGCGGTAGCCGGTGCGGCCGAGTTCCTTGCCGCCCGGATCGGTGCGCCAGGTCTCCTTGTCGCCTTTCTTCGTGCCAGGCGCCCACCAGCGGCCGACTTCGGTCGGCTTCGACAGGTTGCTCACGTCGATGATGCGGTAGATCTGGTCATCGCGCGGGTCGTGCGGCTCGAAGTCTTCGGCGCCCGACGAGATATGCACCGTCTGACCGTCGACGAACCACACCATGTGCACGCCGCGCGAGTGCGGGCCCGAGCAGTCGAAGAAGCTGATCGACTTCGGTTCTTCCGGCTTGCTGATGTCGAACAGTTCGAAGCCAGCCGGCTTCGCGCCGAGGTCGCGGGTCTGGTAGGCCACGCACATCACGTCGCCGACCACGTCGAGCGAGTTCGAGCGCACCCGCGAGTGCGGAAGCTGGGTCTGGATCACCACCTTCGGCTTGCGCGGGTCGGTGACATCGATGCCGGTGAAGTTGGTCGGCGCCGACTCGTGCGCGACCCAGAGGATACGGCGGCCGTCGCGGGTCTTCTGGATACTGATGCCCTCGCCGACGTTGCCGTTGCCGTTTAGCTCATGCGCGCCGATGAGCTTCATGTTGAATGCAAGTTCACGGCTCGGTGACGAGCCCCCGCCCAGGTTGCCGCTGATCGCCATTGTCCTCACTCCCCCCTGTTGACCTTCATGAAGCCTGAAGTTTAGTCGATAGCGCCGCGCGGGGCAGGCACCAAAACGACGGGGGGGCCTTTCGGCCCCCCCGGTTTGCCTGCATCACGTCAATCGCCGCGTCGCTCGCTATCGATCCGTTGTTTTGACTGCTGTGACAACTGGGCGCGCTGCGTCTCACATGTTCGGCGCAATTGCGTGCACCTTCTTCGCTCCAACGACCTCCTCC
>CAMDXD010000114.1 GCA_945877995.1 Bordetella parapertussis | reverse complement strand
TCGGTCAGCGTGCATCCCGAAGAGCGGTACCGATACCGGTTCGAGCTGAAACGCGAGGCGCGCACGGGGGGGCGGACGCGTTAGCGCGGTCAGCCGACGCGTCCGCATACGCGAGCGCGGGACCGACGGCCTGCCGATCGTCCCATCGGACCATCCTTGTCATCGGAGTGTCACTCGCGCCCCGCACACTCATTGATTTGCAATTCAATCAGGGGCAGGCAATGACACGATCGAGCGCTGCGCCGCGGGCGCGCACGACACCATGCGTCGGCGCGATCGGCATCTTCGCGGCCTTACTGGCGATCGCGCCGGTAACTACGCTGGCCCAGGCGAACGATCGCCCGATCCGTCTCGTGATCCCGTATCCGACGGGCGGTGGCACCGACATCACCGCTCGCGCGATCGCAGCCCGGCTGAGCGAAGCCTTGCAGCAGCCGGTGATCATCGAGAACCGGCCCGGCGCCACCGGGATGGTGGGTGCGGCCTATGTCGCCCGCAGCACGCCCGACGGGCAGACGGTGCTGTTCGGCGCCGCCAGCGAGATGGCGATCAACACCAGCCTGTATCGCAAGATGTCCTACGACCCTCGGACGGATCTCGAGCCCGTGAGCCTGATCGCGGTGTTCCCGCTGGTGCTGGTGTCCCACCCTGCGACACGTCCGACGCTGGCGAAGGTGCTCGCCACCGCACGCAGCAACCCGGGCACCATCACCTACGGCTCGATCGGCGCCGGCAGCCCGCAGCATCTGGCGGGGGAACTGTTGTCCGCGATGGCCAAGGTGTCGCTGGTGCATGTGCCCTACAAGGGTTCGGGCCCACTGGTGCAGGACGCGATCGGTGGACATGTGCATGTCGCCATCAGCAGCGTGCCGCCAGCGGTGCCCCTGGTCGCATCGGGGCGCCTGCAGGCGCTGGCAGTGACCTCCAGTCGCCGCGCGACGGCGTTGCCCGACACGCAGACCGTCGCGGAGCTGGGCTTCCCCGGCTTCGACTTCAGCACCTGGGTGGCCAGCGCCCTTCCGCGTGGCGCGCCGGCCGCGATGGTGACCCGCTTCAACAAGGCGTTCGTGTCTGCACTGGCCTTCCCCGAGGTACAGTCGACGCTGCTCAAGCAGGGTGCCGAGCCGGTGGGTTCCACGCCCGAGCAACTGCGCAGTTTCATCCGCAGCCAGATCGAGCGCAGCGACCTCATCGTCGCGAGATCGGGGCTGCAACTGGATTGATCGACCTCTGAACTTCCCCTTCATGAACGGCGGTGCAGCGTGAAACGCGTCATCCTGGTCGTCTGCGACGGACTCGGCCGCGACTGGCTCGGCAAAGGACATACGCCCTTCATCGATGGCTGCCTGCGCACGGGGCTTCGCCCAGCCAACCACCGGGCGGTATTCCCGTCGGTGACCCGCGTGTCGGCCGCCAGCATCGCGACCGGCTGCTTTCCCGGGTCGCACGGCCTGTACGGAAACCAGGTCGCATTGATGGAACACGGCAGGCTGGTGGTCAGCGACGTCGGGCTGCCCGGCTTCGTCGCGCACCTGCGCGCGGTCACCGGACACGCACTGCGTCGGCGCACCATGGCCGATCGTCTGGCCGCCGCCGGCCTGCGCCAGGTCGCGTATTCGAACGTATCTGCCGGCGCGGCGTACTTCCTCGATCCGGAGCACAGCGGCTGGGTGCACCATCGATCCGGATCGTACGGGCCCGGCGGCGGCGCACTGCAGGGTGCGGATCATCTCGCCATCAGCCACGATCTCGACGGCGATCGCGTGATGACCGAGCGTTTCTGCACGCAGGTCGTGCCGGACAACGAGATCGCGGTGGGCATCCTCTGGCTAGCCAATCCGGACCTGACGCTGCACCACCAGGCGCTGGGCGGGCCCGAGCATCTCGAGGCACTGCGCGTCGTCGATTCGCTGGTGGAGAAGACACTCGACGCGGTCGAGCGCGCCCGCGAGCGCGCAGACATCCTGGTAGGCCTGTGCTCGGATCACGGGCACGAGACGATCGGCGATGCGATCCATGTCGGCCGGTGGCTGGCGTCGAAGGGGCTGGCAACGCAGATCGAGCAGGGCCGCATCGCCGTCGCTTCCCAGGGTACGGCCGGCCTGATCTATTCCACGCCGGACGCCCGCGCAGCCTTGCTGGAATGCCTCGACGAGATGGCGCTGGAACCGTGGGCCGGTCGCATCCTCGGCGTGGAAACCCTGCGCGGCCTGGGGCTGGGCGGAGACGACGCGCTGGTGGCCGCGGTAGATACGGCAACCAATGCGCGTGGGATACCGGGCAATCGGTGGCTGGTCGCCGATGGCGAGAAGGCGCCCGAGATCGGATGCGGCCACCACGGTGGCATCGGTCCCGACGAGACGCGGCCGTTCCTTGCCCTGATGCATCCTCAGGTCGCCCCCGCAGTGATCGAAGATGCCACCAGCCTGCCGGACATCGCACCCACCCTGTTGCGTTTCCTCGGCCAGCCTTGCGACGGCATGGAGGGGCGCTCGCTGATCGGGGGAGACTGATTTACCATGGTTCATGGGTTGAACCCGCGCCACGCCATGGAGGAAACATGCAAGGATTGATCACGCTCGTCGCACCGGACGCACCGGCGAACGAGGCTGATGTGCTTGCAGCATCACCCCGTGCCGGACAGGCGAGGCTTCGCGTCGGCCTGCTCGACAACAGCAAGGGCAATGCGGACCACCTGCTGCGATTCGCGATCGAAGGGCTGGGGCGCTCGGTCTCGATCGAGTCGGTCGTCTCGCTGCGCAAGGACAATGCCGCCAAGGGAGCGCCTGCGGCGATACTCGACCGGCTCGCGACAGAGGCCGATTTCGTCCTCACTGCGATGGCCGATTGAGGGGCCTGCACGTCGTGGAGTGTCCACGACATGATCCAGCTTCGAAAGCGCGGCCTGCGGGCTGCCGTGATCTGCTCCGAGGCCTTCCTGAAGCTCGGCCGCACGCAGGCACGGGTGTTCGGCGTGCCTGACCTGCCATTGATCCTGATCCCGCATCCGCTGGGCGGACTGTCGCTCGTCGAAGTACAGGCCAGGGCCGATGTCGCCGTGCCGCAACTGGCCGAACTGTTCCGCGAGGGCGGCCAATGACTTCGCTGCCGGACCTGCTCGCCCTGCCCGGTGCGAGCCTGCAGGCCGAGGACGACCTCGAGAAGATCAATGCGCTATACCTCGAGCGCGGCTGGAGCGATGGACTGCCGATCGTGCCGCCGACGGTGGCCCGGGTGGAACGCATGCTCGACTACTGCGACCGGGCATGGGACGAGCCGATCGCCAAGATCCCGCCGCGCTATGGTGCGGCAACGCCGCTGCGGCTGGCCGCCAACGCCGTGATGGCCGGATGCCGACCAGAGTACTTCCCGCTCGTGATGCTGGCGATCGAAGCGCTCGCCGAAGAGCCGTTCAACCTGTACGGCGTGCAGGCGACGACCCATTCATGCTCGCCGCTGTTGATCTTCAACGGGCCGATCGCAGCGGAACTCAAGCTGAACTGCGGGCACGGTGCGCTCGGCCCGGCCGGACAGGCGAACGCGACCATCGGCCGTGCAGTCCGCCTCGCGCTGGTGAACCTCGGCGGCTCGTCCCCGGGCGTGGGCGACATGGCGACCTACGGTTCGCCGGCGAAGTACACATACTGCACGGCAGAGAACGTCGGTGCGAGCCCATGGGAACCACTGCATGTCGAGCGCGGCTTTCCTGCGCATGCGTCGACCGTGACCGTGGTCGCCGCCGAGCCACCGCACAACGTCAACGACCACGAGAGCACGACCGCCGACGGGGTGATGAAGACCCTTGCCGGCACGGTGGCGACCACCGGCGTCAACAACATCAACAACCGCCTGTCGGAGCCGGTGATCCTGTTCGGGCCAGAGCACGCCGCCACCGTGGCCAAGGGTGGCTTTTCGAAGCAGGACGTGAAGGAGTACCTGTACGAGCATGCCTGCGTACCCCTCGGAAAGTTCTCCGACGAGAACCGCGAGCGCAGGCTGCGCGTGACGTTTCCGGAGCGCTTCGCGACGGCCGGCCTCGATGCGATGGTGCCGATGTGCCAGAGCCCGCAGGACTACATCGTCATCGTCGTCGGCGGCGCCGGCAAGCACTCGGCGGTGATTCCCACCTTCGGCAACGAGCGATCCGTCACCCGCGCGCTGAAGCGGCGCGACGGATCGTTCGCGGGGTCGGTCGAAGCGGTCCGAGCAGGCCGTGCCTGAGCACTACTCCGGCCGGATGCCCGCGCCGGCCACGACCCGCCCCCATTTTTCCATCTCCTTGCGGATCAGCGCCCCGAACTCGGCCGGTGACAGTTCGATCGCCTCGGCGCCCATCTGCAGCAGGCGGCTCTTCACCGCCGGCGTCTCCTTGATCTGCCGCACCGACTCGTTCAGCCGATCGACGATCGGCGCAGGCGTGCCCGCCGGCGCGATCACGCCGAACCAGGTGTCGGCCTCGAACCCCGGATAGGTCTCCGCGATGGCCGGTAGGTCGGGCAGCAGGGAAGACCGCGCAAGCGCCGAGATGCCGAGCGCGCGCATGCGCCCCGCCTTCACCTGCGGCAGGATCTCCACCAGGTTGTTGCAGATGATCGGCACCTGGCCACCCAGCACGTCGGCCATCGCCGGCGCGCCGCCCTTGTAGGGAATGTGCACGATGTCGATGTTCGCGACCTGCTTGAGCAGTTCCAGGCACAGGTGGCCCGAGGTCCCGTTGCCGGACGATGCGTAGTCCAGCGCCCTGGGCTTCGAGCGCGCCAGCCGCACGAGGTCGGCGATCGACTTCACAGGCAAGGACGGATGGACGACGAGCACCGCCGGCACCCGCGCGAACATGGCGACCGGCGCGAAGTCCTTGATCGGATCGTAGGGCATCACCTTGAACAAGGCCGGGTTGACCGTCATCACGCCAGCGTAGGCCATCAGGAGCGTGTGCCCGTCTGCAGGCGCCTTCGCGACGACCTCGGTGCCGATCATGCCGGCCCCACCGCCGCGGTTGTCGACGATCACCGCCTGGCCGAGTTGGCGTGACAGGCCCTCCGCGACCATCCGCCCGAGGATGTCCGTCCCACCGCCGGCGGGCCCTGGCACGATCAGGCGGATCGGCTTGACTGGCCAGGCCTGCGCAAGCGCCACTGCCGGGATGGACAGGGCCGATGACAGTGCCAGCGCTGCGGCAGCCGCGATGCGGATGCGTCCTTGCATGGGGTTCTCCTGGGTCTCGAATCCGCTGCGCGTGGCCGCTAGGGACGTATGCCCGCCGCCTTGATCAGCTTCACATGCCGCTCGAACTCGCTGCGGATGAACGCGGCGAACTGCTCCGGGGTTCCGGCCACCAGTTGCGAGCCGTCCTGCTCGAGCACTTCCCTGAACTCCGGCGTGTTCGCCGCCTTCACCGTGGCTGCGTTGAGCCGCGCGATCATCTCCGCCGGCGTACCCGCCGGCACCAGGATGCCGTTCCAGCCGCCGTACTCGAAGCCGGGCACGCCCGACTCGGCGACAGTCGGCACATCCGGCAGTCCGGACAATCGCTGCGCACTGGTCACGGCGAACACCCGCAGTTTGCCCGTGCGCGCAAGCGATGCGGTCGCGACCACGGGCGAGATGGTGAAGTGCGATTCGCCGCCGAGCACGCCGGCCACCGACTGGCCGCCGCCCTTGTACGGCACATGCGTCCATTTCACGCCGGTGGTGGCCATGAACAGTTCACCGACGAGGTGGCTGGTCGAGCCGTTGCCGGCCGAGGCCATCATCAACGCGCCGGGCTGGCGCCGAGACAGGGCGATCAGCTCCTTCACCGACTTGACCGGCAGCGACGGATGCACTGCAATCGCGTTGTAGAAGCGCGAGACGAGGCTCACTGGTGCGAAGTCGCGCACCGGGTCGTAGGCAACCTTCGGGTAGATCGCCGGGCTGATCGCCAGCGACACTGATCCGCCGACATAGATCGTGTAGCCATCGGCCGGTGCCTTGGCGGCGATCTCGGTGCCGATCACCGTGCCGGCACCGCCGCGATTGTCGATCACCACCGACTGGCCGATGGTGTCCTGCAGCCGTGCGGCGAACGCACGCGACCACAGGTCGGTGCCGCTGCCCGGCGTCCACGGCACGATGAAGCGGATCGGCTTCGAGGGCCAGGCTCCGGACGTGCCTTGCGCCAGCGCATGCGTGGCGGTGAGTGCGAGCGCGAGCGTGACTGGAAGCGCGGCCGCCAGCACGACCGTCGTTGCCCTGCCTGCTGCGAACGTCGCCTCGATCGCCCGACGCAGCGGACGAACATTCCCCGCCAGTGATTGCATCACGCCTCCTCCATACTCGATCAGCGCCGGTCAAGGGCCGCTCTGCCGGCGGCCGCCATTGGCGGGCGGGTTGCTGCCGTTACCCTGCGATCACGCGGTCGCGCGCTTCGCCACCCGGGCGAGCAGGCCGACCTGCTCCAGGTCCGTGCGCATCGCCGCGATCTCCGCCGCCGGCAGCGGCAGCAGCGGCGGTCGCACCGCGCCACCCACCATGCCGATCATGTCGCACCACGCCTTGATCTGCGCGATCGGCATGAGGTGGTGCTTGAGCCAGGGCTCGCGGATCCAGCGCTCGTGGACTGCACGCAGCGGTTCGATGCCATCGCGGATCGCCTTCGCACCAGCGAGGTCGCCGGCCAGCGCGAGCTCGGTGTAGTCGCGCATCGGCGTATAGCCCGGCACCTGGATCAGGAACGGGGCTGCGGACGACATGTGGACCTTCATGCCGTTGTGCGTGATCAGGTGCAGCAGCTCGGTCTCGGACGGGTGGCTCAGCACGATCGAATCGCCGACCAGTGCCTGCACCTTCGCATAGTGGTCGAGCGGCCGCGAGCACTTCAGCCCGCAGAGGTTCTCGAGGCCGGCGATGCGTGCGGTCACCTCGGGTGACAGGGCGACCTCGGAGAACGGCGTATCGAACATCCAGATGCCGATGTTCGTGCGAGCGCTCACATGCGAATACCACTGGTACAGCGCCTCGTCGCTCGCCGGCGGGTAGTACGGGTTCATCACGATCGCGAAGTCGGCGCCAGCGCGCTCGGCCTGGTTGGTCAGCTCGACCGTCTCGTCCGCGCTGTGGTGGCCGGTGTGCGGAATCGTGAGACATCGGCCGCGCGCCTCTTCGCAGACGATCTCGACCACGCGCATCCGCTCTTCCTTGGTGAGCGCCCAGAACTCGCCCATGGTGCCGGTGCAGAACACGCCGTCGATCTTCAGGTGCTCGATCAGCCAGCGCATGTTGTGGCGCAGGCCCGGCTCGTCGATGCGGTTGTCCGCCGTGAACGGGGTAGTGATCGCCGCCCATACCCCTCGGAACCGTTCGCGCGCGGCACGCTTGGCCTCGCTGCGGCTGTAGTCCATCGTTTGTCCTCCTGGTCGGCGCACGCCGCCCGGTCAGGCGTCCGGGCCCGGTCTGTCGTCGCGCCGGTGCGCAATGATAGACCCGAAACGCGGTACGCTTTCGGCTCTTCCCGACCGCAACCGGAGCGCGCCCCTCGATGCCAACGATCCTGCAAGCCCTCGTCGACCGCCGCAGCGAGCGCCATTTCGCCAACCGCCCGCTCGAGCCCGATGTCGTACAGACACTGATCGAAGCGTTCCGCTGGGCGCCGTCGTCGAACAACAAGCAGCCGTGGCGGCTGCTGATCGCACAGGATGCCGCGTCGATTGCCGCCTATGACGATGCGCTGAGCGAAGGCAACCGCGCCTGGGCCGCCGCCGCCGCGCTGAAGATGGTGGTGGTCGGAAACCCGGACGAGCAACCGGACCGAAACGGGCAGCAGTCATTCATGCTCGACTGTGGCCTCGCGCTCGAGAACCTGCTGATCCAGGGCTGCGCGCTCGGGCTCACCACGCACGCGATGATCGGCTGGGACTTCGACAAGGTCACCAAGGCGTTCGCGATCCCCGCATCGATGCGCCCAGTGGCGCTGGTGGTGGCTGGCTATCGCGGCCGCATCGAAGACCTGCCGGAAGAGATTGCGGCCAAGGATCGCAAGCCGCGCACGCGCAAGCCGGCCGAAGAGATCGTGGTCTGGAACCGGTTCGGCTGAGCAAGCCCTCGTGTCCCGCGCGCTCACCTTCAGCCGTGTCGGCCTGGCACTCGTCGCGGGCGCCTCGATGACGGCCATACCTGCCCTCGTCGGCCACGCTTCGGCAGCCGACGCACCCGTCGCACCCGTCGTCTATCCCTCGCGCCCGGTACGCATGGTTTCGCCGTTCGCGCCGGGCGGCAATACCGACATGGTCGGCCGCACGATCGCGCCACGGCTGGCCGAGCGCCTCGGCCAGAACGTGCTGGTCGACAACCGGCCTGGCGCCGGCGGCATGATCGGCACCGCTGCGGTGGCAAAGTCGCTGCCCGACGGACACACGCTGCTGTTCGCCAGCGGCGCGTTCACCTCGGTCGCGGCCACTGCGTCGAAGCTGCCCTACGACCCGGTGAAGGACTTCGCCTGGGTGACGGTCGTGATCACCTATCCGTTCGTCGTGGTGGTGCGCAACGATTCGCCGGCGCGCAACGCGGCCGGGCTGGTCGAGCTCGCCCGGCGCAATCCGGGCAAGCTCAACTACGGCTCGGTCGGCATCGGCTCGGTGTTCCACCTGGCCACCGAGTTGTTCAACTCGATGGCGAACACCGACATGCTGCATGTGCCGTTCAAGGGTAGCGCCGAGCCGATGACCGAACTGATGGCTGGCCGGCTGGACGTGATCTTCGGTACGCTGACCGGGGCCTTTTCGCAGATCCAGGCGAACCGGGTGCGTGCGCTCGCAGTCACCTCGCTGGAACGTTCGCCGCAACTGCCCGATACACCGACGATGGCAGAGACGCTGCCCGGCTATGAAGTCACGTCGTTCGCCGGCATCGCCGCGCCGCGCGCGACGCCGCAGCCGATCGTCGAGCGCCTGAACCGGGAACTGCATGCGGTGCTCAAGCAGCCGGACATCGGCAAGCTGTTCGCCGACCTCGGCGGCTCGCTCAAGCTCACTACGCCCGCCGAGGCGGACAGCCATGTGCGCGGCGAGATCGACAAGTGGCGGCGCATCGTCGCGGCACGGAAGATCGAAGTTCAGTGAACCTCAGGTCGCCGCCTGCCGCTGCTGCGCCCGCAGGCAGACGATCGCCACCAGCGCCGGAACAGCCAGCAGCGCGAACGCGATGTTGTAGCTGTGGGTCAGGGCATAGGTCGCCGAGAACACCGCCGGCCCGGTGAACTTGCCGATGTTCACGTAGAGCAGCGTGCCGCCCACCACCGCGGCCACCCGTCCCGGCGGGGCCTGCTGTCCGACCTCGGCCATCAGGATGCCAGCCCAGGCGCCCGAGGCGAGTCCGATCGCGGCGAACATCACGTAGACAAACCACAGCGGCCACGACGGCGACAGCCAGAAAAAGCCGATGCTCAGCACCAGCATCGTCCACGACATCCAGGTCAGCACCCGGCCGGCGCTGCCGATACGATCGGCGATCCAGCCCGCGGCCATGCGCCCGACGGTGCTCGCGACCTGCGCCGCGACCAGCACCAGTCCCGCCTGCACGATGCTCATGCCGAGCACCGCGACACAGGCGACCACCGCGAAGGTGACGACGCAGAACTGTGCCCAGCAGAACGACATCCCCGCGAACGACAGCAGCCGCAGCTTGCGGTCGCGCCAGTTCGAGCGGGCACTGTCGAGCGGGTTGCGCGCCAGCGCGCGATGCGACGGATCGCGATCGTCGTCCCAGGACGGGCGTCCGATCTGTAGCAGCACGATCGCCATGCCGAGCATCACGATCGCGTACATGAATGCCCAGCGCCAGCCCACGCTTACCGCAACCAGCGGCGCCACCAGCGCAGCGATCACGCCACCCAGCGGCACGCTGGTCTGCTGGATCGAGAACACCAGGTTGCGCCGGGCCGGCGGCGCGAAGCGCATCATCAGCGCCGACGCGGGCGGCGCCAGCAATCCGAAGCCGATGCCGATCACCAGCGAACCGGGCAGCAGGAACGCCGCCGAGGGCAGGATGGCGCACAGCATGCCGGTGGCCACCAGGCACTGCCCGATCTGCGCGGCACGCGCACTGCCGATGCGCCGGCTTAGACCGGAGAACAGCACCAGCGAGACGATCAGCCCGATGCTGACCACGCTGATGTGATAGCCGACCAGCGACGGATCGATGCCGTACTCGGCCGCGACCACCGGGGCGATCGCCGGCAGCACCAGCATCGAGGACACCGACATCGCATGGCTGAAGGTGAGCGTGAACACCAGGTAGGCCAGCGAAGGCGGCGGGCGCAGCGGCGCCGCGCTGTCGGTGTTCATGCGGAAGTCCTGCCCGGCGGGCAGCCGTTGATTCGAGGGTCCCCAGTGTAACCGTGCCGCCGGATGTGCTGTAATGC
>CAMDXD010000113.1 GCA_945877995.1 Bordetella parapertussis | reverse complement strand
TTCGACCAGGCCCTCCGAGGCGAGGAACTTGATCGCCTCGCGCAGGGGCGTGCGCGAGATGCCAAGCCGCTCGGCCAGCACGCGCTCGTTCAGCTTCATACCGGGCGCGAGTTCACCCTGGATGATCATGTCCCGCAGCCGATCGATGCCGGCCACGTGCAGCAGGCGGCGCTCGACAGGTAAGGGGACAGTATCCATGGCCGAGAACCTATCCCGATTGCATGCAAAATGCAATCCACCGCGAATCCAGGTCAGACACGCACTCCCCCGGCGGATAAGTGGACCTCTGGGGTCTGACCTTGGGGCCTGACCCTGGGGCCTGACCCCAGCATCTACCCCGATTTCTGGAAATCAGTGCCTGGGCCGGGTTTTGGGTTGACTTTGCATACAATCGTGCCTACTGTCTGTGTCCCAATTCCGCAGTTCGTTCGAGGAGAGCCTGATGCCCACCCCCGCCGGCCGCCATTTCCTGCAGATCCCGGGTCCGTCGAACGTGCCGGACCGGGTGCTGCGCGCGATCGACCGGCCGACGATCGACCACCGCGGGCCGGAGTTCCAGCAGCTGGGGCTGGCGGTGCTGGCCGGGCTGAAGACGATCTTCCGTACCGAGCATCCGGTGATCATGTTTCCGGCGTCGGGTACGGGCGCCTGGGAAGCGGCGTTGGTCAATACGCTCTCTCCCGGCGACAAGGTGCTGATGTACGAGACCGGCCAGTTCGCCTCGCTCTGGAAGGGCATGGCGGACCGCCTCGGCCTGGTGCCGGAGTTCCTGGCCGTCGGCGACGACTCCTGGCGGCGCGGCGCCGATGCGTCCGCGATCGAAGCGAGGCTCGCGTCGGACCGAAAGCACGAGATCAAGGCGGTCTGCGTCGTGCACAACGAGACCTCGACCGGCGTCACGTCGAACATCCCCGAGGTGCGCAAGGCGATCGACCGTGCCGGGCACCCGGCGCTGCTGATGGTCGACACCATCTCGGGGCTCGGTTCGATCGACTACCGCCACGACGAGTGGGGCGTGGACGTCACCGTCGCGGGCTCGCAGAAGGGCATGATGCTGCCGCCCGGGCTGTCGTTCAACGCGGTGTCGCCGAAGGCACTCGAAGCGGCGAAGGCCTCGAAGCTGCCGAAGTCGTTCTGGAGCTGGCAGGAGATGCTCGGCCCCAACCGCAACGGCTTCTTCCCGTACACGCCTTCCACCAACCTGATGTACGGGCTGCGCGAGGCGATCGCGATGATGCATGAAGAAGGGCTCGACAACGTGTTCGCCCGCCACCAGCGGCATGCCGAGGCCACCCGCCGCGCGGTGCGCGCCTGGGGCCTCGAGATCCAGTGCCTGAACGAGGACGAGCACTCGCCGGTCCTGACCGCCGTGCGCATGCCCGACGGTCACGACGAAGCCGCCTTCCGCAAGCTGGTGCTCGAGCACTTCGACATGTCGCTCGGCAGCGGCCTGGGCAAGGTCACGGGCAAGGTGTTCCGCATCGGCCACCTTGGCGACTTCAACGACCTGACGCTGGTCGGTACGCTCGCCGGGGTCGGCATGGGGCTCGAACTTGCCGGCATCCCGCACGACAAGGGCGGCGTCACCGCCGCGATGAACTACCTGGCCGGGGCGCACAAGGCCGCACCGGCAGGGACGTTCGTCACCCGCACCTGAGAATGCAACCGGCCGCGTGCAAGCGCAGACCGACGAACAGATGCGGCACGTGATCGCCAACTACTACAGCATGATCTCGCTGATCGACCACAACGTCGGCCGGATGATGATCGCGCTGCACGACATGGGCCTCGCCGAGGACACACTGGTGGTCTACACCACCGACCACGGCAACTGACGGACATGGCGATGAGCCGCCCCCGCGACTGGCCGGAACCGTTGCCTGAGCCCGTGGTGATGGCCTGACTTCGCCGGGCAGCATTGGCGCAGTCAGGCCGCTGTCACGTTGAATTCAAGGTGCCCGGGATATGATCCCCGGACGTTCGCAGCATCGTCGGCGCGCATTGGTCAACATCTGGAGTGGTTCATGAAGAAGCCGGGCCTCTACACCGCTGTTCGCGCACCCATCGGGCGCCAGCGTGCACGCCTGGCGTTCGCCGGCCTGCTGCTCGGTTCAGCTTTGTCAGGGCTGATCGCAGCGCAGACCGCTGCCGCGCAGGCGAGCTTCCCCGCGAAGCCCATCCGGATCGTGGTGCCGGCGGTACCCGGCGGCGGTACCGACATCCTGGCGCGCCTGCTGACACCGCGACTGGCCGAGATCTTCGGCCAGAGCGTCGTCGTCGAGAACCGCGGCGGCGCCTTCACCAACATCGGCACCGAGTTCGTCGCCCGGTCGCCCGCCGATGGCTACACGGTGCTGATCGCGAGCACCCCGCACGCGATCAACCCGACGCTGCTTTCGAAGCTGCCGTTCGATCCGATCAACGACTTCACCATGATCAGCCAGCTCGCGCTGACGCAGAACGTGCTGGTGGTGCATCCGTCGCTGCCGGTGACCAGCGTCAAGCAGTTCATCGCCCTTGCCAAGGCGCGGCCGGGGGCGTTGACCGCCGGCACCTCGGGCGGCAACTCGGCCTATCTCGCGGTCGAGATGCTGAGGTCGATGGCGAAGATCGACATCGTCAATGTCGCCTACAAGGGCGCAGGCCAGGCGCTGAACGACACCGTGGCCGGCCATGTGCAGTTCCAGTTCAACACCGTGCTGGCCGCGATGCCGTTCATCCAGAACAGCCGACTGCGCGCGATCGGCACCTCCGGCTTCAAGCGCGCCGGTGCCCTGCCCGACGTCCCGGCGGTGGCTGAGACCGTCGCCGGCTTCGAGTCGAGCGGCTGGTACGCGCTGATGGGGCCGGCCGGCATCCCGCGCGAGGTCGCACTGAGACTCCACGACGGTTTCGCCCGGGCGCTGCGCATCCCTGAGGTCAGCAAGCGGCTGTCCGAGCTGGGCGTCGACGTGGTCGCGGGCACACCGGATGAACTGACCCGGCTGATGCCATTGGAGATAAAGAAATGGGGCGCTGTGGTCAGGAGCTCGGGCGCGAAAGCCGAGTAGGGCACCGGGCGGCGCCTAGAACGCCCGATACTTCTCCGTTGCGAGCAGGCGCCCGACCTCCGCCCTGAGCGCGACGATATCCTCGACGCTCAGCGGCTCGAGATCGGCCATCCTGGCCATGAAGGCCTCGCGCGTCGGCGGCAGCAAAAGGAAGTGTCCCCACGGCTGGCACGTTGAACTGCGGGCGCGGCCGTACAGATGCACATGCAGCTCATGGCGCCAGTTGCCGTTGTCCTGATAATTGATGCGCCCGATGTCGATGCCGTGGCGCGTGAGCACGGTCTTCATCGCCTCGCCCGCCACCATCGTGAGCTTCACCAACTCGATCGCCTGCTCGCGAGTGAGGTGCGTACGGTCCTCGACGGCATGCCTGGGATTGATGACGATATGCGCGCCGTCACCGCGTGCCACGTGCGGGTGGACGGGCGCGATGATGTCGAAGTGCACCGCTTCGAAGATCAGAGCCATGGCTGATGGGTTCCTGCCTGTTGGCCGAGTGGCTGGATTGTCCGCGCAGCACGTGACCCGAGGCAAGGCCCTGCCAAGTCGGCCTGGTCGAGTGGACAGTCGGCACGAAAGGGGTATCGTCGTGCCGCACCGCCGTTCGAGCGGCACCCAGGAGCAGACTTGCACATGTTTCGGTTCCAGACGCCGCGTGGCATTTGCATCGGTGTGCTCGCGACAGCTGCCGCCCTCGCGCTGCTGTCGGCCCCGGCGGCCGTCTTCGCCCAGGCAACCGGCAAGGGCCCCGGCGGCTACCCGATCCGTCCGGTGCGCCTGCTGGTTCCGAACGTGCCCGGAGGCACCACCGACATGGTGGCGCGCCTGATCGCCCCTCGGCTCGGCGACGAGATCGGCCAGCCAGTGGTCATCGACAACCGGGGCGGCGCCGCCGGGCTGATCGCCCGCGACATGGCGCTGCGCGCACCCGCCGACGGCTACACGCTGCTGCTCAGCAACCAGGCGATCGTGATCGCCGCGGTGCTGAACGAGAAGGCCGGTGGAGACCTCGCACGCGACTTCAATGCGTTCGCCTGGATCGGCGTCGCGCCGAACATCCTGGTCGCGCACCCGTCGGTACCGGCGAAGACGTTGCCCGAGATGGTGGCACTGATGAAGTCCAAGCAGCTGAGCTTCGGCTCGGGCGGCATCGGCAGTGCCACGCACATGGGTATGGAGCTGTTCTTCCACCTGTCAGGCACGAGCGGCCTGCACGTACCCTACAAGAGCGCCGGGCCGGCACTGACTGACACCGTGTCCGGGCATGTGCAGTTCCTGCTCGCATCGCTACCCAGCGCGCTGCCCTACATCCGATCGGGAAAGCTGCGCGCCTACGGCGTCGGCAGCGCACGGCGCTCGCGGGTCGCAGCCGACATCCCGACCCTCGCGGAAGCGGGCGTGCGCGGCTATCTGTACGAGACCTGGTACGGCATGTTCGCGCTGTCCGCGCTGCCGCGGCCGATGGTGCAGTGGCTGAACGCAGCGGTGAACCGCGTGCTCGCGGAACCTGCGGTGGTCGCCCGGCTTTCCGACGGCGGCATCGAGCCAGGCAGCGAGACACCCGAGGCGTCGCAGAAGTTCTTCGTCGAAGACGTGGCCCGGTGGCGACGGCTGATCCGCGACACCGGCATCAAGGCGGAATAGCGGGGGCGTACGCGACGCGCCGGTCGTTGACCGCTCGATGCACGATGGCATAATCCCCGGCCCGATCACGGCGGAGCAGCGCATCGCAGAGTGCGCGTCCCCGCCGGTCACGAGCCGCTGCCGGACAAGGACAGCCGGCGCCCTGGAGGAATGGAAATGTCACGAGCACTGTCCACCGCAGGCCTGGCGGCCGCCTGCACGTTCGCACTTGGCGCCATGCCGGCGTTCGCGCAGGGCAAGGGCCCGGGTGGCTACCCGCTGAAGCCGATCCGCTTCCTGGTGCCGTTCGCCCCCGGAGGCACCACCGACCTCGTTGCCCGGCTGGTGTCGCAGCGCCTGAGCGATGAACTCGGCCAGCAACTGGTAGTCGACAACCGCGGCGGTGCTGGCGGCACGATCGCCGCCGAGATCGTCGCGCGCTCCGCCGGCGATGGCTACACGCTGAAGATGAACCACCAGGGCATGACCTTCAACGCGACGCTGTATCCGAAGCTGCCGTTCGACACGGCGAAGGCCTTCGCGGCGATCGGCCAGATCGGCATCACGCCGAACGTGCTGGTGGTGAACACCGCCGTGCCGGCGAAGACGGTCAACGAGTTCGTGGCGCTCGCGAAGAAGGGCGGCAACATCCCGTTCGGGTCCGGCGGCATGGGTAGCTCTGCCCACCTCGCGGTCGAGCTGTTCATGCTGCAGACCGGGGTAAAGATGCTGCACGTGCCGTACAAGGGCGCCGGTCCCGCGCTCGCCGACACGATCGGTGGCCAGGTACAGATGATGATCGCGACGCTGCCAGCGGCATCCGGGCACATCCGGGCCGGCAAGCTGCGCGCGCTCGGCATGTCGGGCGTGAAGCGCTCACCCGCGTTCCCGGACATCCCGACCATCGCCGAGTCCGGCGTGCCGAAGTACGAATACGACACCTGGTACGGCATCTTCGGGCCGGCCTCGCTGCCGCGCACGATGGTGGCCTGGCTCAACCAGACGCTGAACCGGGTGCTGGTCGAACCCGACCTGCGCAAGCGGCTGGCCGACAGCGGCCTGGAGGTCGAGACCAGTACGCCGGAACAGATGCAGAAGACCGTGGTCGAAGACATGGCCCGCTGGGGCAAGGTGATCCGCGAGGCGAACATCCGCATCGATTGACACGACCGTCGAGGGCCCTCGACGGCCCCGGGCGAGTCGGGCATCCTTCGGGCCTCGGCCGCCCGGCAATGGCGGCGACAATTGCGTTGGCGACGGCAGAGGACTACAGATGAGTCAGGCAACCAAGCTGCGCGAGATGCTCGCGCGTCCCGGCATGATCGTGGCACCGGGCATCTATGACGGCATGTCGGCACGGCTGGGCCGCATGGCCGGTTTCGAGGCGCTTTACGCCACCGGCGGCGGCATCGCCCGGTCGACGGGCGTGCCCGACATCAACCTGATCGACCCGGGGCACATCGTGCAGCGGCTGTCCGAGATCTGCGACGCGGTCGACTGCCCGGTGATCGGCGACGCCGACACCGGCTATGGCAACGCGCTGAACGCCTATCGGGTAATCCGCCAGTTCGCACGCATCGGCCTGGCCGGCGTACACCTCGAAGACCAGACCTTCCCGAAGCGCTGCGGGCACCTGAACGACAAGTCGATCGTCAAGGCGAAGGACTTCGTGCCGGTGCTCAAGGCCGCGAAGGACGCAGACCCCGACATCCTGATCATCGCGCGCACCGACGCCATCGCCGTCGAGGGCTTCGACGCCGCCGTCGAGCGCATGAAGCTCTACGACGAGGCGGGTGCCGACGTCCTGTTCATCGAGGCACCGACCACGCTCGAGCAGATCGAGCAGATCCCGACGCTGTTCTCCAAGCCGCTGCTGATCAACATGTTCTTCGGCGGCAAGACGCCGCTGGTGTCGGCGCCCGACCTGGAACGCATGGGCTACAAGATCGAGATCATCCCGTCCGATGCGCAGCGGGCCGCGATCCGTGCAATGCAGCGCGTCTTCGCGGTGCTCAAGACGCATGGCGAGGCATCGGCGATGGCCGATGACATGGCCTCGTTCGATGAACGCGAGCAGATCGTCGCCACCAAGGCCTGGTTCGCGCGCGGCGCGGGCTACGAAGGCAAGTAGCGGCGTGGCGGTGGCAGGCTCCATGCACGCGTTGCGCTGTACTACTGTCGCGCTCGCAGCCGCCTGCATGGCTGCCGCGGGCAGTGCCTGGGCACAGGCCTGGCCGGCGAAGCCGGTCCGGATCATCGTGCCCACGACCCCCGGCGGCTCCGCCGACACGCTGACCCGTGTGCTGGCCACGCGCATGACCGATTCACTCGGGCAGCAAATCGTGGTCGAGAACCGCGCCGGGTCGGCGGCGATCGTCGGCACCGAGACGGTCGCGCGTGCCTCGCCCGACGGCTACACGCTGCTGATGGCCTGGGGCAGCCACGTGATCAACCCCGGGCTGTACGGGAAGCTGCCCTACGACACGTTGAAGGACTTCACCCCGATCGTGCAGGTCGCGGTGCAGCCGCTGATGGTGATGGTGCATCCATCGCTGCCGGCCAAGACGCTGCAGGCGTTCATCGCGTTCGCGAAGAAGCAGCCCGGCCGCATCACCTACGCCACCGCCGGCGCTGGCAGCGGCGGCCACCTCGCTGGCGAACTGTTCGCCAGCGTCGCCGGCTTCCGCTGGACGCCGGTGCCCTACAAGGGTATCCAGCCGGCGATGGCCGACCTGATCGGTGGCCACGTCGACGCCGCCACCGGCACGCTCGTCGCCGGGATTTCGCATGTACGCGCCGGCAAGCTGCGCGGCCTTGCCGTGACCAGCCTGAAGCGCTCGAGCGGCGCACCGGACATCCCGACGATGGCCGAGAGCGGCCTGCCCGGGTTCGAGGTCTACACCTCGTACTACCTGCTCGGCCCGGCCAGCACGCCGCGCACGGTGGTCGACCGGATGAACGCTGAAGTGGTGAAGGCCCTGCAGCATCCTGAAGTGAAGGAACGACTGGCCCGCGACGGTGCCGACGGCATCGGCGGCACGCCCGAGCAGCTGCAGGTGCACCTGGTGTCCGAGATCACACGCTGGACGAAGGTGATCCGTCAGGCGGGCGTGAAGATCGATTGAAGCGAACGGAAGGCACGATGCTCACACTGGCCATACTCGAAGGCGATGACATCGGGCGCGAGGTCGTGCCCGAATGCGTGAAGGTGATGCGCGAAGCCGCGGCCGCGGTCGACCTGCAGATCGACTGGAAGCCGATGCCGATCTCGCGCGCCGGCCATGCCGCGGCGGGCCACACGATCCCGCCCGGCACGCTCGAGACCCTCGCGACCTACGACGGCTGGGTGCTCGGCCCGATCGGCCACCGCGAGTATCCGAAGGGCGACCCGACCTGGCTCAACCCGCATCCGCTGTTCCGCACCCACTTCGGGCTGTTCGCGAACTACAAGCCGTTCCGCTCGTACCCGAACCTGCCGTCAGTGCACAAGAACATCGACCTGCTGTTTCTGCGCGAGACGACCGAGGGCTTCAAGGTCGACGGCAACCTGTTCAAGGGCTATGGCGAGTTCATGCCCACCGAGGACACCGCGATCGGCATCTGCGTGACCACCAAGCTGAAGAGCAGGCTGATCGCCGAGGCGGCCTTCGAGGCCGCCGCACGGCGCCCGCGGCGCAAGGTCACCGCCGTGCACAAGAACACCGTGTACCGCTATGGCGACGGCCTGTTCGCCGACGAATGCCGCAAGGTCGCGGCGCGCTTCGCCGATGTCGAGTTCGAGGAAGTGATCGTCGACACCTTCGCGATGAAGCTGGTGATGAAGCCGCAGCAGTACGACACGATCGTCACCACCAACCTGTACGGCGACATCCTGACCGACGAAGCGGCCGGCCTCGTCGGCGGCCTCGGCCTGGCGCCGGGCGTGAATGCGAGCGAGACGTTGGCGATGGCCCAGGCCACGCACGGCTCGGCGCCGGATATCGCCGGCCGCGGCATCGCCAACCCGTACGCGATGATCATGTCGGGCAAGCTACTGTTCGAGTGGCTCGCGGGCAAGCGCAGCGAGCCGAAGGCCGCGCGCGCCGCGGCGCTGATCGAGGCGGCGATGTCGCAGGTGATCGCCGAGGCAAGGCGGCTCACGCCCGATCTTGGCGGCCAGGCCAGTACGCAGGCGATGGGCGATGCGGTGGCGCGGGCGATCGCCGACGCGAAAGGTTAGCGCAGTACAGCGCCTCAGCGCAGGTCAGTATGGTAATTTCCTGACTGACCCATCAGAAAGCATCTGCGACGATCTGTCCGTACGAACGGTCGCGCAGCATTCACCCAGGAGGAGTAGCGCGATGCACACCCCGGAGTTTCCCCGCCGGAAGGCGATCTTCAGCACCGCCGCAATGGCCGCCCTCGGCGCCGTCGGCGCAGGCACCGCCCCGGGCTCCGCACAGGCCCAGACATCGAACTGGCCGCAGCGCCCGGTCAGGGTGATCGTACCCAACGGCCCGGGCGCATCAAGTGACCAGCTCGCCCGTGCGCTGGCGTTGAAGCTGGGCGAAGCGGTCGGCCAGCAGTTCGTCGTCGACAACCGGCCGGGTGCCGGCGGCCTGATCGGCATGGAGATCGCCGCGCGCGCGGTACCGGACGGCTACACGCTGATGGCCACCTCTACCGCCAACCACGTGATCGCGCCGCAGCTGCATCGCAAGCTGAACTTCGACATCTTCAAGGATTTCGAGCCGATCATGCTGTACGGCACGACGCAGAACGTACTGGTGGTGCACCCGTCGATGCCGGCCAAGACCGCGCAGGAACTGATCGCGCTGCTCAGGGCCAACCCGGGCAAGTACAACATGGCCTCGGCGGGCTCTGGCGCACAGAGCCACCTGGCCGGCGTCCAGCTCATGCTGGCGGCACGCACCGAAGCGACGCACGTGCCCTACAAGGGTGGCGGTGCATCAGTGGCTTCGGTGATCGCCAACGAATCGCAGTTCACGTTCACGCCGATCGCAGCGACCATCCCGTTCATCCGCTCCGGCCAGCTGCGCGCGCTGGCCACCGCAGGCAATGCACGCAGCACCCAGCTGCCCGACCTGCCGACGCTGGGCGAGGGTCCGCTGCCCGGCTTCCAGTCCACGGGCTGGGTGGGCATGATGACTCCGCGCGGCACGCCGAAGGCCGTCAACGACCGTCTCTATTCGCTGATGATGCAGGTGATGAAGCAGGCGGACACGCGCGAACTGATCGTGCGCGCGGGTGCCGACCCGGTCACCAGCACGCCAGAAGAGTTCGGCAAGTTCATCCGCTCCGAGTTCGAGAGCTTCCGTGCGGCGGTGAAGGCGGCGAAGCTGGTCGCGGAATAACGTTGCCGCTGTAGGGTGCTCCCTGGCAATCAGGGGGCATGCACCCACAGGTCGAGCGTGAGCCGGCCCTCGGGCACAGCCTGCGGGCCGGGCGTCCTGACGACGCTCCAGGGCAGCGCACCCTGCCCTGTGCGCTGTTTCCAGCGTGCATGCGCCAGCGGGAAGTCGCCCGTGTCGGACATGAAGTGCTGTGCCCGAACGACGTTCGCCAGCGATGCACCGGCGACGCTGCAGATGTGATCAGCCGTGCCGAGCAGGAAGTCCACCTGCGCAGTCGCATCGATGCCGAACATGGGCCACGCCGATGCAGGCGCGCCGCCGGTCACCGGCCCGGCATCGTTGGCGGGCATCAGCCCGGACAGGAACAGCAGGTCGCCCGCCCTGACCGCCGGTGCGCCGAAGCAGCAGGCCGACGGCACGGGC
>CAMDXD010000112.1 GCA_945877995.1 Bordetella parapertussis | reverse complement strand
AGGAATGGCTGCAGGCGCGCCGCCACCCACTGCCCCGCTACGCGGTGGTCGGGATCAGCGGCGAGGCGCATGCGCAGTGCTTCGAGGTCGAGTGCGTGATCGACGTGCTTGGCCTGGCCACCCGCGGCAGTGGTACCAGCCGCCGGGCTGCAGAGCAGTCGTCCGCCGAGGCTGCCTGGCTGCAACTGGCGCAGCGCCCATGATCCAGCCGCGACTGTCCGGCCGTATCGCGATCGTCGGCCGCCCGAACGTGGGCAAGTCGACGCTGCTCAATCGCCTGATCGGCACCAAGCTCGCCATCGTCTCGAAGCGGCCGCAGACCACGCGCTCCAACCTGCTCGGTATCCTGACCCGTGGCGACCAGCAGTTCGGATTCGTTGACACACCGGGACTGCAGGACAATCGCAGCGGCCACCAGTCGCGCACCTACAACCGCGAGGCGATCCAGGCGCTGGAGGGCGTGGACGCCGTCGCGTGGGTGGTCGAAGCCGACCGCTTCCGAGCTGAAGACCAGGCTGTCGGCCGGGCGCTGCCTGCATCGCTGCCGGTGGTGCTGGTGATCAACAAGATCGACCAGCTCCAGGACAAGCGCCGCCTGCTGCCGTTCATCGACCGTGTCCGTCGTGAGCGCGACTTCTCGGCGATGGTCCCGGTCAGTGCCGAACACGATGCAAACTTCGATCCCCTGCTCGATGCGCTCGCTGCCCACCTGCCCGAGCAGGAGGCCCTGTACGACCCGGAGGCGTTGACCGACCGCGGCGAACGCTACTTCGCAGGCGAGATCCTGCGCGAGAAGCTGTTCCGCTTCCTCGGCGCCGAGTTGCCGTACGAATGCGACGTGTCGATCGACCAATTCGAGGAACTGCCGCGGCTGCGCAGGATCTACGCGACCATCACGGTCGCCAAGCCCGGCCAGAAGGCGATCGTGATCGGGGATCGAGGGGCACAGTTGAAGGCGATCGCCACCGCGGCGCGGCACGACATGGAGGCGCTGTTCGGCTGCAAGGTGTTCATGGAGCTGTGGGTGAAAGTCCAGCGTGCGCGTGCGCGCCCGGTGGCCAGCCAGGATATCGCCCTGCCGGGCGAACCCGGGCAGGACTGACATGGCTGGCGGTGGAACCCGGGTCACGCAGGTGCCTGCCTTCGTGCTGCATACCTATCCGTTCCGCGAGACGAGCCTGATCGTCGAAGCGTTCACCGGGCAGTACGGGCGGATCGCATGGGTGGCGCGCGGCGCGCGGCGTGCCGGTTCCGCGATGCGCGGCCTGCTGCTGCCGTTCCAGCCGATGGCGGCCAGCTGGGGCGGCCGCGGTGAACTGCGCACCCTGCACAAGGTCGAATGGATTGGTGGGCTGCCGCCGCTCGGCGCGACGCCGTTGCTCTGCGGGCTCTACGTCAACGAACTGCTGCTGCGGCTGCTTCGGCGCGAGGATCCACATGAGCAGTTGTTCGAGGACTATGCGCGGGTGCTGGTCGAGCTGTCCGGGGGCGGCGGGCTCTCGGCGACGTTGCGCCGCTTCGAGCGTGCCCTCCTTGCCGGGATCGGCTACGGGCTGGTGCTGGACCGCGACGCGTCCTCGGGTGCCGCGATCGATCCTGGCGCGCGCTATGTGTACCAGGTCGGCATCGGACCGGTCCCTGTGGATGGCGACCGCGAGGGCATAGAATTGATGGGGCAAACGCTGATCGACATGGCACAGGATCGCTATGACGCGCAGAGCCTGCAGGAGAGCAAGCTGCTGACCCGCCATGTGCTGGCGCACTACCTGGGCGACCAGCCGCTGCACACCCGCGACCTGCTGCGTTCGCTGCAGAACCTCTGAAACCGAACCCGGGAGCGCGGTTCTACCCGCGACCTGCACGACAATGACCCGACTGAGCGTCAACCTGAACAAGATCGCCCTGCTGCGCAACGCGCGCGAAAGCGGGCTGCCGAGCGTCACCCGGGCGGCGATGATTTCGATCGCGGCAGGGGCCAGGGGCATTACCGTGCATCCTCGGCCCGACGAGCGGCACATCCGGCCGGGCGATGTACGCGATCTGTCGGGGCTGCTCGAGGGCTATCCCGGCGTGGAGTTCAATGTCGAGGGTAATCCGTTCCACAACCTGATGAAGGTCGCGCTCGACATCGTGCCCGACCAGTGCACGCTCGTGCCGGACGAGGCGGGCGCACTGACATCCAGCTTCGGCTGGTCGTTGCCCGCGCGCGCGGCGGAGCTCGAGCCGGTGGTACGGGCCCTGAAGGACGCGGGTATCCGCGTCAGCCTGTTCATGGATCCGCATCCAGCCTCGATGCGCTTCGCGCGCGAACTGGGTGCCGACCGGATCGAGCTGTACACCGAAACGTATGCCCGCCATCCGGACGATCCGGCGGTAATGGCGCAGTTTGTCGAGAGCGCGCAAGCTGCCCGCGATGTCGGACTTGGCGTCAATGCGGGGCACGACCTGAACCTTGCCAATGTCGGACGCTTCGTCGCGGCGGCAGCGCCGGTCGACGAGGTATCCATCGGTCATGCACTGATCGGAGATGCACTTGAGATGGGCCTGGAGGCTGCCGTGCGCGCGTATGTGGCTGCTCTGTCGGCCGGGGAGGAGGGGGCATGATCTACGGTATCGGAACCGACCTGGTCGCTCTCGACCGCGTGGAAGGCCTGCTGGCCCGATACGGTGAACGCTTCGTCGAGCGTGTGCTGATGCCGGCGGAGCGCGCCGCGTACGCGCGATCGCCCCGGCCAGTGAATTTCCTCGGCCAGCGCTTCGCCGCGAAGGAAGCCTGCTCGAAGGCGTTCGGCCTCGGCCTGCGCTATCCGGCAACGCTCCAGCAGATGGGTGTAGCGAGCGATCCGCGAGGCAAGCCGCTGCTGGTGTTCGGAGAGGCTCTCGCCGAGCACGCGGCGCGCGAGGGGGTACTCGGCGGGCATGTGTCGCTCACCGACGAGCGCGGGATGGTGTGTGCGATGGTCGTACTCGAACGGGCCGATGCAGGGGGTGCACGATGAGTCCGGCACTGCTCTTTTCCGCGCCGCGTCCGCTGGGTCCGGTGATGCTCGACGTGGCCGGGCTTGTGCTCGACGCAGATGACCGTCGGCGACTGCTGCACCCGAACTGCGGTGGCGTCATCCTGTTTTCCCGTAACTTCGAATCGCCGGCCCAACTGGCCGCGCTGGTCGCCTCGATCCATGCGCTGCGGACCCCGACGCTGCCGGTGGGTGTAGACCATGAAGGAGGGCGCGTGCAGCGGTTCCGCACGGGTTTCACCGCTATCCCGTCGATGGGTTCGATCGGCGCCCGCTGGACGGACGATCCGGCGGGCGCCTGCCGGCGGGCTGAACTTGCGGGCCATGTGATGGCTGGCGAACTGCGCGCCTGCGGCGTCGATTTCACGTTCGCACCGGTGCTCGACCTCGACTTCGGTCGTAGCGGTGTGATCGGCGACCGCGCCTTCCACGCGGACCCGTCTGCGGTCACGATGCTCGGGCGCGCGCTCGTGCGCGGGCTGCGCAGGGCGGGAATGGCCGCCGTTGGCAAGCATTTTCCGGGACATGGGTATGCCGAGGCCGATTCGCATGTCGACGTACCGATTGACCCGCGGCCGCTGGAAGAGATACTCGCGCGCGACGCGCTGCCCTATGCGCGGCTGGCACCCGGCGATCTCGCAGCGGTGATGCCGGCTCACGTCATCTACCCTGCTGTCGATCCGCAGCCCGCTGGCTTCTCCAGCTACTGGCTGCACGAGGTGCTTCGCGGGCGGCTGGGCTTCGATGGGGCGATCCTGAGCGATGATCTGTCGATGGAGGGGGCACGGGTCGCCGGGGACGTGTGCGAGCGGGCTCGCGTGGCACTGTCCGCCGGTTGCGATCTCGTGCTCGTTTGCAACCGGCCGGACCTGTCCGACCCGTTGCTGGCGTCTCGGCTGCCCCTGGTCGATGCCGTGGGTGCCCGTCGCCTGTCTGCCCTGCGTGGACGTGAACGCCTTGGCGCAGATCCTGAGGCTGACGACCTCGGGCGACTGCAAGCGTCGGCGGGCCATGTGGCCGAGCTCCGGGCGCTGGAGGCGGGCTGATCCGGATTCCCGCGACTGCGGTACGGTCTTTGCCGCTCGCGGAACGCCTGCCCGCAATGACCCACCCGTGCCCGGACCTGTTACCTTGTCGTCTGAGTGATCGAGCGTTGCACGCTTGACCCGTGATCCCTATCCTGCCTTCCCGGCGCTGCTGCCGGGCCGCCGATGGCCTTGCGACCGCAGCCTGTCTAACCCATGTCCGACCTTTCTGACCGGCAACCCGAGGATTACGTCTTCGAGGACTGGCAGCGCCTGCATGAGACTGATCCCGCAGCGTTCGAACTGCGCCGCAAGGAGGCACTCGAGGCGCTCATCCAGTCTGCGCCGGTCGACATGCAGCCGCGCCTGAGCGGCCTGCAGTTCCGCGTCGACATGGAGCGTTCGCGTGCCGGCAGCGATCTTTCCGCCTGCCTGAAGGCGCAGTCGATGATGTGGGACAGCCTGATCCGGCTGCGCGATGTGCTGTCCGAACTGTCGGGCATCCAGAAGGACGGCATGCTGGGAGCTGTCGCGCACACGCGGGCGGAGGTGCGCAAGGCGACGGTGATTCCGTTCAGGCCCGCGCCGCGGGCTGCCGCTGCCGGGTATGCGCCTCGTGCCGAGGAGTGACGGGACAGCAATGCCCTGCCGGCCGCTTCCGAAGGTGAACGAAAGTATCCGACGCCGATGAATTCGTTGTCTTCGGAGGCTGGCGGCCCGGCCTCAGGCGAGGGACTGCCGATCGTCGCTCAACCGGAGCGCGACGTCCTCCTCAGGCGCGTGGCGGAGCTGCCGCACCTGCCGGGGGTCTACCGGATGATCGGTGTCGACGAGAAGGTGCTCTACGTGGGCAAGGCGATCGACCTGCGCAAGCGTGTCGCGTCGTACTTCCAGGCCGGCCGGCATGCGTCGCCCCGGATCGAGCTGATGGTGCGCCAGGTGTACCGGTTCGACGTGACCGTCACGCGCTCGGAATCGGAAGCACTCCTGCTTGAGAATAACTTCATCAAGTCGCTGCAGCCGCGCTACAACATCCTGTACCGAGACGACAAGTCCTATCCGTACCTGCGCATCGGCCCGGGCGACTTCCCGCGCCTTGCCTTCTATCGGGGTGCGCTTGACCAGAAATCCCGCTTCTTCGGGCCGTTCCCGAACGCCGGTGCCGTGCGGGCCAGCATCCAGCTCATCCAGAAGGTGTTCCGGCTGCGCACCTGCGAGGATACGGTGTTCCGCAACCGCTCCCGTCCCTGCCTGCTGCAGCAGATACACCGTTGTACTGGTCCATGCGTGGGGCTGGTCGACAGCCCCACCTATGCAGAGGACGTGGCCGACGCCACGCTGTTCCTGGAAGGGCAGGACGACCTCGTGATCGAGAAGCTGGTGCGCCGCATGGAGGCTGCGGCCGAGCGCCTGGCGTTCGAGGAGGCTGCGACGCTGCGCGACCAGATCCAGGCATTGCGCAAGGTCCGCGAATCTCAGTTCGTCGACGCCGGCACCGCGACCAATGCCGACGTGGTGGCCTGCGAGTCGATCTCGGGGCGCTTTTGCGTGAACATCGCGATGATCCGCGCCGGGCGCCATGTCGGTGACCGCAGCCTGTTTCCCGACCACGCCGACGGCGCCGCGCCGTCCGAGGTGCTTTTGGCCTTCCTGTCGCAGCATTACCTCGGCGCCGATGTGCCCGAGCAGATCATCGTGTATCCCGCGATCGAGGCGGATGGACTGGTCGAGGTCCTGTCGCAGCAGGCCGGGCGCAGGGTGCAGTTGTCCGCGAATCCACGCGAGGTACGGCGGCGCTGGCTCGAGATGGCCATGCAGAATGCGCGGCTCGCGCTGGAGCGCCGGCTCGCCAGCCAGCAGAACCAGGAGGCGCGCCTCTCGGCGCTGCAGGAGGCCCTGCACCTGCCTGAGTTAGTACGCCGTATCGAATGCTTCGACGTGAGCCACACGATGGGGGAGGCGGCGGTCGCGTCGTGCGTGGTCTACGACGGCGACGGCATGCGGCCGGGCGAGTACCGCCGGTACAACGTGTCGCCCGATGCACCGGGCGACGACTATGCCGCGATGCGCGAGGCGCTCGAGCGGCGCTTCCGTCGGGCAGTGGCTGGCGAGGGGCGCCTACCTGACCTGCTGCTGATCGATGGCGGACCCGGCCAGTCGCGCATCGCGCGTGAGGTGCTGGACGACCTGGGCGTTAACGACCTCCAGGTGGTCGGTGTGGCGAAAGGGGAGGGCCGCAAGCCCGGCCTCGAGACGCTGGTCTTCACCGACGGTCGAGAAGGCCTGCAACTGGCGATGGACCATCCGGGCGCACACCTGGTGCAGCAGATCCGCGACGAGGCGCACCGGTTCGCCATCCAGGGGCATCGCGCGCGCCGTGACAAGAAGCGTGTCGGCTCCGCGCTGGATGGTATTGCCGGCGTCGGACCTAAGCGCCGCCAGCAGTTGCTCGCGCGCTTCGGCGGGCTGCGCGGCGTCGCCGCCGCGAGCGCACAGGACCTGATGCAAGTGGAGGGCATCAGTCATTCTCTCGCAGAACGCATCTATCGAGCGCTACACTGAGCATATGTATCCCGCACTGCCAAACCACCTCACGTGGGCGCGCATCGTCGCGATTCCGATCTTCATCGGCATCTTCTACCTGCCCGACGACTGGCTCGGGTTCCAGCAGAAGAACCTGCTGTCGACCCTCCTGTTCGTGGGCGCTGCCGTCACTGACCTGCTCGATGGCTACATCGCACGCCGCTACAAGCTAACGACACCGTTCGGCGCTTTCCTGGACCCGGTCGCCGACAAGCTGATCGTCGCGGCGGCACTGATCCTCCTGGTGGAACTCGATCGAGTCGGCGCCGTGATCGCTGCGATCATCATCGGACGCGAGATCACGATCTCTGCGCTGCGGGAGTGGATGGCCAAGGTCGGCGCGAGCCGCAGTGTGGCGGTATCGATGATCGGCAAGGTGAAGACCGCTGCGCAGATGATCGCCATCCCGATGCTCCTGTACGGAGCGCCCCTGTTCGGTATCGACGTACAGGGAATCGGCACGTGGCTGATCTACCTGGCAGCCGTGCTGACGCTCTGGTCGATGTTCTACTACCTGCGCCGTGCACAGCCCGCTGCCGCCGGTACCAGGCACGATGGTTGAAAGTCAACGGGCTGTAGCACGCGATTGGTTGCATGTTTCGATCACCGACACCTTGACATCTTTCCCGCCGAATCTATAATCCGTCCTCCTGTGATGCGGGAATAGCTCAGCTGGTAGAGCGCAACCTTGCCAAGGTTGAGGTCGGGAGTTCGAGTCTCCTTTCCCGCTCCAATTCATCCTTTGGGGAGCGCATGTCGCGCTTCCCATTCTTGTTTTATCGATGTGCATTGCCCCGAGGGCACCGACTTTCGTGCGACCGGAGCACAGATCGAACACCGGCCCGGATCGTTCCGACGGGCAAGCAGGGCGGGGTGGCAGAGTGGTCATGCAGCGGCCTGCAAAGCCGTGTACGCCGGTTCGATTCCGACCCCCGCCTCCATATTGATTTCGCCGCCCGGGTGGTGAAATTGGTAGACACAACGGACTTAAAATCCGTCGCCTTTCAAAAGGCATACCGGTTCGAGTCCGGTTCCGGGCACCACTCACAGTGATCATCTACGACTTCCGTTGCGAACTCGAACACCGTTTCGAGGGCTGGTTCGGCTCGCAGGATGATTGCGAGCGCCAGTTGCAGGCCGGGGCGGTACGCTGCCCGGTGTGCGACTCCTCGACCGTATCGCGCCTCCCCAGCGCGCTGCACGTGAAGAGCGCTGCGCGTGACACGAGGCCTTCGACTGGTACGTCTGGTACGAGCGGTTCGGCGTGCGCACCGTCTCAAGCGACGCGGGGCTTACCGGACGCGACCGCGCCGCACGCCCGCGCCGAACTGCGCGAGACCATGGATCGGCTGCGGCGCTGGGTCGCAGCCACGGAGGATGTCGGCCAGAGGTTCGCGGAGGAGGCACGGCGCATCCACAACCAGGAGGCGCCAGAGCGCGCCATCCGCGGCGTGGCTACGCCCGCTGAGGCACGGGCACTGGTCGACGAAGGGGTCCCGGTGCTTCCGCTACCGGCGCACCTCGTCGACAAGCAGCACTGACACGGTCATGCAACCCATTCGCTGACCGGCGCACGCGCCTCGTGCAGTGGCTGGGTCACGACGTCCACGAGTGTCGGGCCCCCATGTTCTGCCGCGGCTGCGAGGGCTGCGCGGAGCATCGATGGTTCGGTGACTCGCCAGGTGCGTACGCCATACGCCTCGGCTACCTTTGCATGGTCGGTGCGGGTGAAGTCGACCGAGAAGTAGCGCTGCTGGAAGCCGGTCTTCTGGCCGGCCTTGATCCAGCCGAACACGCTGTTGGAAACGACGATCATCATGATTGGCAGACGCAGGCGTACGATCGTCTCCAGTTCGCCAGCGGTGAACGCGAAGCTGCCATCGCCCATCACCGACACGCATTTCGCCTGCGGCCGTCCGAAATGGGCGCCGATCGCGCCCGACATGGAATAGCCCAGCGCGCCATGCGCCCGGTTGGAGATGAAGTGACGACCGGATTCGCGGAACCGGTAGAAGGCCGAAAAGTAGGGGCAGGGCGTACCCGGATCGCATACCACCACCGCATCCGATGGCAGTACTTCGTTCAGCGTCGCCACCAGTCGCTCCGGCAGCACCTGCGTCTCGCCGCTTGTCGCGAGCTGTTCGAATGCGGCAAACTTCTCCCGCAGCGCGCGGGCAACCCGGGCTGCGCCGTCGCCTGCCTTCACGTCCGATGCGCGCCGGCCAAGCTCGGCGTCGATCGCATGCAGCACGAGGCGCGCATCGCCAACCAGCGCAACCTCTGTCCGGTAGATCGCGCCGATCACCTGCGGATCGGCATCGATGTGCACGATCCGCGTGCCGCGCGCGGGGAAGCGCCAGCGCTCGGTGGTCACTGAACCGGCGCGGCAGCCGATGAACATCACGAGGTCGGACTGTTCGACCAGCGCGCGGGTCGGCAAGGTCCCGCCGTTGCTGCCCACGACGCCCACGCACAGCGGATGCGTCTCCGACAACGACCCCTGGCCGGAGATCGTCGTGGCCACCGGTGCACCCAGGCGCTCGGCGACGCTGGCGAGTTCGGCTTCGGCACCTGCAATGACCACGCCGCCACCGCAGAGGATCAATGGCTGCCTTGCCGATAGCAGCGCGGTGACCGCCGAGCTCACTGCCGCGGGATCGGGGCCGCAGCGCCACGACGGATAGGTCGCGTGTTCCGGCTGCGCCCAGATATCGTCCGCTTCGACCGAGACATCCTTCTGCGTGTCGAATGGCAGCGAGAGGTGCGCTGCCCCCGGCTTGCCGCTGGTCATGGCGCGGAATGCCGCGCGTACCGTCTCGGGCAGGCGGTCGGCACGGTCGATTACCGCGTTCCACTTGGTGAGGGGCTTGAACAGCGAACGCTGGTCGAGTTCAGTCAGCGTGTAGCGTCCACGCGAGGTGGTCGCGATGTCGGTGGTGATGCCGAGTACCGGGATCGAGCTCTCGTTGGCCTCGACGATGCCAGGCAGGATATATGTCGCACCGCCACCGCTCGGGCCTTCGCAGACGCCCACGCGGCCGCTCACCCGTGCATAGGCGTCAGCCATGTAGGCCGCCGAGCGCTCGTCGCGGGTCAGGATGTGCTGCATGCCGTGGTCGAGCGTTGCCAGCGAGTCGTAGAGCGGCAGGCTGGTGTCGCCGCACAATCCGAAGATGTGCTGTACGCCATGTGCCTGCAGCATGCGAACCATGGCGTCTGCGCCGTTGAGCTTGGTCATCTGTCTCGTGTCCGGAAATCGGTTGCCGGCGAGCCGGCACGGTGCGCGGCGAGCGCTGCCATTTCTGGCACGCGATCGTGTCGCAGATCGGTAACGTACAACGTTCGGGTGGTTGCGGTCGATGCCCCCTGCGTTACCATCCATTTTAGGGCCAGTGAATGCTTATTATGTAAATTACTGTATCAAAGAAAAACGCGCCTGCGCGCGCTTCCCTTCATTCCACCCGCGCTCTACTTTGAACGCACTGCGGTCCAGCCCTTGCCTTCGATACGGTCGCCGACCACACGACCCGCATACTCACGCGAAGCGCCGCTGCCGTCGACCAGCGCGAAGCTGATCTGATCGCCGCGCAGGCTGCCCCTGGCTACCTTGGCCGAACCGCCGCCGCCTTCGAACTTCTGGTACTGCTGGGTCAGCGCGACGGTCGTCGGTGCGCCGGACAGCGGCGTTATCGTCCACGTTCCGGCGACCTTCGCTGGAACGATCCAGAGATAGATCGTCTGGTTGCTGCCCGCGACCGATTCGGTGCGATCGGCTTCCCAGTCACCCATCGTGAACGCGTGCGACACCACACGCGTGCCCGGACGCATGTCGAGAACCGTCGGGCGCAGC
>CAMDXD010000111.1 GCA_945877995.1 Bordetella parapertussis | reverse complement strand
GATCGCCGATCCGCCGGAACCGCCGATCACCGCCGCGCGACGCCCGCTGCCCATGCCGGGATAGCGTGCATGGCACTGGAACGCCTTCACCAGGTCGGGAGCGTCGCTCATCTCGTGCATCTCGACGATGCCTGCCTGCCGGAACAGCGCCCGGTACACATCAGCGCGTCCGACGATGCTGCCGGTATGCGTAGCCGCGGCACGCGCGCCCTCATCGGTGACACCACCCTTCCACACCAGCAGCGGCTTGCCCAGCGCCAGTGCCTTGCGCCCGACACGCATCAGCGCGCGTGCATCCGGCAGGCCCTCGAGGTAGGTCATCACGATCTCGGTGCCGGGATCGTCGAGCAGCGCATCGATCAGGTCGACGCAGCCTAGGTCTGCCTCGTTGCCGGTGGCGATCACGTAGCGAAAGCCGATCGACTCTTCCGCACAGGCGAGGGCCAGGCTGTAGCCGAAACCGCCGCTCTGGGTGACCAGCGACACTGTGCCGGGCTCGAGCCGCGGCACGCGGCTGATGCTGCCAAACGCGGCACAGACGCGATCGGGGATGTTCGCGAAGCCGAGGCAGTTCGGGCCGAGCAGGCGGATACCAGCGGCGCGCGCGATCGTCACGACCTGGTCCTGCAGGGCCGCGCCGGCGTCACCAGTCTCGCGGAAGCCGCCGCTCATCACGACTGCCATCCGCACCTGCCTGCGCGCAGCCTGTTCCATCACACCCGGGACGGCAGCGGCCGGCACGGCCACGACCACCAGGTCGACCGGCCCCGGGACCGCATCGAGTGAAGGGAAGCAGGGCTTGCCGAGCAGCTCGGTGTACTTCGGGTTGATCGGGTAGACCTCGCCCTGGTAGCCGAGGGCGGTCAGTGCTTTCAGCGTCTCGTGGCCGGGGCGGGCGGGGTCGTCCGAGGCACCGACGATCGCGATCGAGCGCGGCGAGAGCAGGCTGGAGAGGGTGGTCGGCGTGTCGCCGGCAGTCCGGTCGGTGCGGGTCATGCGATGTCCTGTTGCAGGGAGGGCGTGCGGCGAAGGCGATGCTACTCGGCGCGGGCGCCCGAGGCCTTCACGACCTTCGCCCACTTGCGGATCTCGATCTCGAGGTGGCGTGCGAGCTCGTCGGGGCCGGCACCGACAGGGTCGACGCCCTGGGCCGACAGGCGACCCTGCACCTCGCGCTGCTTGAGCACCGCAGCCATCTCGCGATGGTGCCGGTCCGCCAGCGCGCGCGGCATCCCGCCCGGTGCGAAGTAGGCGTACCAGGTCGTCGCCTCGTAGCCTGGCACCCCGGCTTCCGCGATCGGCGGCACATCAGGCAGCGCCGGGCTGCGCCGGACCGAGGTGACGCCCAGCGCGCGCAACTTGCCGGACTGCACGTTGGGCACCGCATTGAGCATGTTGTTGAACATCACCTGCACATGGCCGCCCAGCAGGTCGCCATTGGCCGGGCCAGCACCCTTGTACGGGACGTGGACGAGCTTCACGCCGACCATCGACGCGAACAGTTCGCCCGCCAGGTGGGGTGCACTGCCGCTGCCGGAGGAGGCATAGACCACTTCGCCGTCGCGCTTGCGCGCCAGCCGGACCAGGTCGGATACGGTCTTCACCGGCAACACCGGATGCACGACCAGCACCAGCGGCGAGGCCGCGATCCAGGTCACTGGCGCGAGGTCGCGCACAGGGTCGAAGGTGATCTGCGGATACATGCTCGGGTTGATCGCGATCGACGAGCTGGTGAGCAGCACCGTGTAGCCGTCGCCGGGCGATCGCACGACCAGTTCAGTGCCGATCGTGCTGCCGCCACCGGCGCGGTTGTCGACGACCACCGTCTGCCCAAGCGATTCGGTCAGGCGCGACGACACCACCCGCGCGATCATGTCGACCGGACCGCCGGGGGCGAACGGCACGACCATGCGGATCGGCTTCGCGGGGAACGCCTGCGCCAATGCGGGCAGCGAGGGGACAAGGACAAGGACGAGCACAAGGGCAAGTACGGCCCCCACCCCGGCGCAAGGCGCCAACGGGACGACCTCCGGGACGCAGCGCATCCGTCGCATGACTGGCTCCTCCTTCGTGCGGACACTCGCCTGCCGTGGGTCGCAGGGGCATGGCCTGCGAGGGCGGCGGATCCGTCGTGCATGACTGTCGGGCGACGATACGCAATAACTTGACGGGCGTAAAGTCACTGGTAGGATAGCTTCAGATGATGTCAAACAAGGCGGGCAAGAGAGCCTGTCGATGCCGCCAGTGGCGGGTCCGCGCGACCCGAAGCCGCATGGCAGCCCGCGATGCCGGGCGCGAAGGAGGAGCAACAATGCGTTCAACGACGCGCGCCGCGCGCGTGCTGGCCCTGACCTTGTCCGCGGCTACCCCCGCGGCCACCATCGCGGCTGCGCTGTGCGCAGGCACCGCGGTGGCACAGGCCTGGCCGTCGAAGCCGATCCGGCTGGTGCTGCCGTTCCCGCCGGGTGCGCCGAGCGACCTGGTCGGCCGGCTGGTCGGGCAGAAGATGGGCGAATTCCTCGGCGTCGGCGTGGTCCCGGACAACCGCATCGGTGCCGGCGGCACGCTCGCGCTGAACATCGTCGCCAAATCGCCCAGCGACGGCTACACCATCCTGATCACCTCGCCGACGATCTCGCTCAGCCCGCACCTGTACGCGAAGCTGCCGTTCGACCCGATCCGCGACTTCGTGCCGGTGGCCCGCCTGGCCACGATCGAGAACGTGATGCTGGTCAATCCGCGGGTGCCAGCACGCACGCTCAAGGAATTCATCACGCTCGCGCGCAACAACCCGGGCAAGCTCAACTACGGCTCCGGTGGTGGCGGCACGACCAACCACCTTGCCAACGAACTGCTGCGCACGCTCGAGAAGCTCGAGATGGTGCACGTGCCGTACAAGGGCGCGACCCAGGCCACGATGGCCGCGGTCACCGGCGAGGTCGACCAGGTGATCGTGTCGGTCGCCTCGGTGCTGCCGCTGATCCAGGAGAAGAAGGTCCGACCGCTCGTCGTGCTGTCCGAGTCGCGGGTGTCCACCGTCCCCGAGGTGCCGACGTCGAAGGAAGCTGGCTATCCGAAGCTGCTGATGTCGATCTGGTATGGGCTCTATGCCCCGGCCGGCACGCCGCAGGACGTCGTGGCACGCCTCAACCGCGAGGCGCTGCGCGCACTGGAATCGCCCGATCTCAGGACGCGCGGAGCGGCGATGGGCATCGATCCCTGGCCCGGCTCTCCAGAGCAGCTCGACCAGCTGACACGCTCCGAGATGGCGCGCTACGGCATGATCATCAAGAGCGCGGGCATCAAGCCGGAGTAGTAGCCGCCCGCTTACGCGGCGCGGCCCTGGCCGCGACCTTCGCAGGCGCTCCGCCCTTGCTGGCCGCGGCCCCCGCCTTGCGCGCGAGGCCGGCAGCCTTGCGCTTCGGCTTGCCCGGTGCCGCGTCGGGCGCCAGGATGCGCTGGCCGATCCAGCGCAGGCATGCCTGCCAGTCCTTCTGGAAGCCAGCCCCAGTCGCGGCCCGGCCGGTCACCAGCAGCGTGATCTGCGGGAAGGCGATCGGATAGGTGGCCAGCGACAGGATCGCGAGCTGCAGCATGCGGTGGTCGACATCGCCGGGCAGGCTGCCGTCGGCCTGCAACTGCTGCAGGACCTTGCCGTAGTCGGCGATGCGCTTCTGTCGACCTGCGCGCCCGGGCACCCGGCGGGCCTGTCCGCTCGCCGCCTCCCAGGTGAGGAAGCGGATGTAGTCGAGGTCGTCGACCCGCTTCGCGAAGCGCTCGGCGATCAGGTCGCGCGGGTCGTCCGGCATCGGCTCTTCCCAGGTCATGCCCGGGCGGAAACGCAGGTCGTGCACTTCGCGGAACAGCGCTTCCTTGCTGCCGAAGTGATGGTTGATCAGCTGTTTGCTCACGCCTGCGCGGCGCGCCACGCCGGCGGTGGTCGCGCCATCGAAGCCCTTCTCGCAGAACTCCTCGGCGGCCGCGGCAAGCACGGCCTCCCGGGTCCTCGCACTGTCCCTGATCTTCCCCATGGTGGGGCGCAGGTTAGCGCAAGTCGGGGCCTGCGCCAAACTCCCGCTAACTTGACGGCAGTAAAGTAGCCGAATACGATCGGTGGATCGCAGCCTCGAGAAGCGCCTGCCAGGCGCTCCGGCCCGGAGGAGACACGGATGAGACCCGGATGACCGATACCGCGCAGGCCATGCGCGACAGGACTGCCGTCAGCGGCGTAGGACTGCTGCTGGGCAAGTACCCAGAGCGAACCTCGCTGTCACTGGCGGTCGAGGCCTACGACATCGCGCTCGCCGATGCCGGCCTGGAACGCAAGGATGTCGACGGCATCATCCAGCTGTCCTACGGCTACGACTACGACCGCTTCCTCGAGGCGGTCGGTGCCGACGTGCGCTACGCCTACCAGGGCTGGAGCCACGGCCGCTTCGTCGCGCCGATGCTGCAGCATGCAGCGATGGCGGTGGCCACCGGCATGGCGAAGGCGGTGGCGATCGTCCACGGCCGCCGCAGCAAGGCCTACGGCCAGACCGCCGACCACGAAATGTGGCGGCAGGGCCTGGGCCCGCACGGCGAGTCGCCGGCCTATGGCGCGCTCGGCCCGGCCTTCGGCGCTGCGATCGCCGCGCAGCGTTACTTCCACCTGTACGGCGGCAGCAACGAAGACCTGGCACCGATCGCGATGGCCTTCCGCAAGCATGCGCAGCTCAACCCTATCGCGGTGCGCAAGGACCTGATGAGCCGCGACGACTACCTCAAGTCGCGCTGGATCATCGAGCCACTGCGCCTGTTCGACTGCTGCCAGAACAACGACGGCGGGGCCTGCATCATCGTCACCTCGGCCGAGCGCGCGCGCGACCTGCGCAAGCCACCGGTCTACATCTCCGGCATGCAGGGCGTGCATGCCGGACGGCAGTTGCACAACCTCACGCTGCCGGGGCTGGGCGTCGCGCAGCAGGATGTGTTCCCCTACCGGCCGACGCGCGAAGACCTTTACGCATATGAAATGGCCGGCGTCACCCAGAAAGACATCGACGCGCTGATCACCTACGACGCGTTCTCGCCGCTGGTGCTGTTCGCGCTCGAGCGCTTCGGCTTCTGCGGCCCCGGCGAGGCGCGCGAGTTCGTGAAGGACGGCCGCATCGAGCTCGGTGGCGAGCTGCCGATCAACACCAGTGGCGGCCTGCTGTCCGAAGGGCACATGATCGGCTGGAACCTGTTCATCGAGGCGGTGCACCAGTTGCGCCACGAATGCGGGCCGCGCCAGGTGAAAGACGCGCAGGTGATCCAGTACGGCAGCTTCCTGGGCGAATCGGTGATCTTCCGGAGATGAGCATGAAGTCCGCATACAAGATGCTCGACGAGCAGACCGGCCGCTACCTGCCGTTCGTCTACCCGGAGGAACTGCCGTTCTGGGAAGCCGCGCGCCGCCACGAGCTGGTGCTGCAGCGCTGCGGCGGCTGCGCACGCGCGTGGTATCCGATCGGCCCCGCCTGCCCACACTGCTTCTCGAAGCAGTGGGACTGGAGCCCGATGAGCGGACGCGGCACGCTGCACAACTACGTCGTCTACCACAAAGCCTGGACGCCCTACTTCGAGGGCCGGGTGCCGTATGCGGTGGTGCAGGTCGAGCTCGAGGAGGGGCCCCGCCTCACCACCAACCTGCTCGACTGCGCACTTGCCGACATCCGCATCGGCATGCCGGTCGAGGTCGTCTACGAAGAGATTCCGGGCGACATCACGCTGGTGCAGTTTCGGCCGGCGAAGGAGCAGGCATGAGCAGCACGGCAAGCAGTGGTTCACTCCTCGACGCAGACTCCCCCGAGACCGTCCGCCTGACCCCGGAGGAAGCGAGTGCGATCGGCATCCGGGCGCTCGGGCGCATCGGCTACGAACCGGCCGATGCGAAGATCATCGTCGACCAGCTCGTCGACAACTCGCTGTGCGGCTACCGCTTCGCCGGCCTGCCGCGGATCCTCGCGATCGCCGGCGACGAGAAGGCGCGCCACGGCCGCAAGCCGATCACCACCGTGCGCGAGACGCCGGTGTCGGCGCTGCTCGATGGCGGCAACGAGATCGGCTACATCGTTGCCTACCGCGCGGCCGAGGTGGCGATCGCCAAGGCGCGCACCAGCGGCATCGCCTGCGTCGGTGCGTACAACAGCTACTACAGCGGCCGCAACGCCTACTTCGTCGAGAAAGTCGCGCGCGAAGGCCTGGTGGCCATCCACATCGCGAGCGCCAAGCCGCGCGTGCTGCCGGTCGGCGGTGCGCGCCCGGCGCTCGGTACCAACCCGCTCTGCTTCGGCTTCCCGTCGAAGGAAGGCCCGGTGATCTTCGACATGGGCACGGCAGCGCTGATGTGGGGCGACGTGCTGCTGCATGCGCACCTCGGGCAGCCGCTGCCAGAAGGCATCGGCTTCGATGCCGATGGACGCGCAACCACCGATGCGCGCGAGACCCTCAAGGGTGGCGTGGTGCCATTCGGCGGCCACAAGGGTTACGGCCTGTCGTTCGCGGTCCAGGCCATGGGCCTGCTGGCCGGAGCGACGTTCGCGCGCGGCGAGGTGCAGGACTACGGCTTCCTGTTCTGGGTGGTCGACCCGGCCATCATGTTCACCGAACCCGATTTCGAGACGCAGATGTCGGAACTGGTGCGCAAGATCAAGGCGACGCCGAAGCAGCCCGGGGTCGACGAAATCCGCATCCCGTCCGAGCGCGCACGCCGCGAGCGCGAGCGGCGTCGGGTCGAGGGCATCGTCGTCGAGCGAAAGGTCATCGAGTCGCTCGAGGCGCTGTGAGCGCGCCGCTCCAGTCCCGGTCACGCTCGTGAGCGGCCCTGCCCGGAGTACAGGGCCGCTGGCCGGCCTGCGCGTGATGGACGTGAGCATCATGGCCGCCGGTCCGTGGACAGGCGCGCTGCTCGGCATGCTCGGTGCGGAAGTGATCAAGGTCGAGCCCCCGGCAGGCGATGGCACGCGCTGGGTGATGCCGACGCAGCGCGGCATGGGCACGAACTACCTGTCGATGAACGTGAACAAGAAGGGCGTGGTCATCGATCTGAAGACGCCCGAGGGGCGGGCGCAGGGCATGGAACTCCTGGCCACCTGCGACGTGTTCGTGCAGAACTTCCGCGGCGGCGTGATCGAGCGGCTGGGCTTCGGCTACGACGCGGTGCGCGCGGCCAACCCGCGGCTGGTCTACTGCGCGATCTCCGGCTTCGGCGAGACCGGGCCGCTGTCGAAGGCCGGCTGCGCGGATCCGATCATGCAGGCGTTCTCCGGCTTCGCGCGCGCCAACGGCGCACCGGGCGACCCGGTCGAGGCGTTCCGCTTCACCGGCTTCCTCGACCTCACCACCGCATCGGTGGCGACGATGTCGATCCTCGCCGCCTTGCTCGATCGCAGCCGCAGCGGGCTCGGCCAGAAGGTCGAGGTGTCGATGCTCGAGGCCGCGCTCGAGATCCAGGGCACGCGCATCGCGGAACTCCTGGGTGCGGGGCTGCGGCCGGGTCCGATGGGCAGCGCGAACCCCTCGTTCGCGCCGGACAGGGCCTACGCCACCCTCGACCATGAACTGTTCGTGTCGGTGCAGCGGCCGTCCGCATGGCCGGCCTTCTGCAAGGCGATCGGGCAGGAGGCGCTGGCGACCGACCCGCGCTTCGCGGACAACGCCGCGCGCGTCGCCCACCGCGATGCGCTCGACGCACTGCTCGAACCGGTGCTGCGCAGCCGTCCGGCGATCTGGTGGCTGCGCGTGCTGCAGCGTGCCGGCGTGCCCTGCGGGCTGGCCCACTTCTTCGAGACGTTCCGCCATCATGCACAGGTCGTGGCGAACGGCATGATTGCCGAGGTCGACACCGGCGAGTGGGGCATGCTGTCGGTGGCAGGGCCGCCGTGGCACTTCTCCGAGACCGCGGCACGGGTGACACGCGCACCGAAGCCAGGTGAGCACATGGATGAAGTGTTCGGCCCGGCACAATCGGCCGCGAACTGCGCGCCGGATGCGACAGCGGGCAGCGCCGCGTGGGCTGTATCGGTCACGTATCCGGACAGCCGTGTAGCCGACAGCGGAGCACTGCCGCTCGCCGGCATGCAGGTGGTCGAACTGGCCGAGGGAATTGCAGGCCCGCTCGCCGGGCTGCGGCTGGTCGAGCTCGGCGCGGCGGTGACCCGGGTCGAGTGGCCCGGCGGCGACTACCTGCGCGGCGCGCAACCGCAGGCCGCCGATACCGGCTGCAGCGCGCTGTTCGACGACCTCAACCGCGGCAAGGCGTCGATACGTCTCACCGGTGCGGCCGATGCCGACAGGGCGACGGTGGCGGGACTGATCGCAGCGGCCGACGTCGTGGTGTTCGACGGCGACGATCCGCGGCTCTCCGGGCTCGGACTGGCCTGGCTGGGCGCAGACACGCAACCGCCGCTGCTGGCGCGGCTGGTCCGCGCAGGGGTGTCGGCGTTCGGACGCAGCGGCCCGCTCGCCGGGATGCCCGGATCCGAGCTGGTTGCCCAGGCGATGGCCGGCTATACACGCTACCTCGGACACCATGGCGGGCCGGCACGGCGGCTTGGCGCGGATGTCGCCTCGGTCGGTACCGGGCTGTTCCTGACCCAGGGCATCCTGGCAGCCCTGCTGGAACGTGCTGGCAACGGCCACGGCCAGCGCGTCGATGCCTCGCTGCTCAATTCGCTGGTGTCGATGAAGAGCATCCACCTGGCGGCGCAGACCGATCCGGATATCTACGCCGGCCCGCGCGTGGGCGGTGCGAACTACCCGCCGGAGCGCGGATGGGCCACTACGGACGAGCCGATCTTCTTCGCCTTCGGTGGATCGGTCGGTGCCGAAGGGCGGGCCGGCTGGGCCGATTTCGTCGCGGAACTCGGCTGCGGCTGGATGCTGGAAGACCCGCGCTTCGACCGCAATGGTCGCAACTCCACCGGCCACGGTGTCGACGTCAACGTGCTGCGCCCGCTGTACGAAGCGGAGTTCCGCAACCACCGCGCTGCCGACCTGGTCGCGCTGATCCGCAAGCACAGCGGCAACGCTGCCGTCTACCAGCGTGCCGACGAGACGATCGCGCATCCGCAGGTCGCCAGCCTGGGGCTGCTGCGCGAAGCGGGGCCAAAGCGGGTGCGCGCCTTCCCGGCCCGCTTCTCGCGGTTGCGGCCGGCAGTACCTGGCCAGACAATAGCCGACACCGGCTCGGCCGACGATCTCCCCTGAAAGGAATGCTCCGATGAGCGGTCCCGCATTGCCCGCCCGGCTGCTGCCGGTTGCCGACCCCGCCAGCAGCATCGAGCCGGACCTTCTGTTGCGTATCCAGGCACAGCGCGGCCGCGTCTCCGCGCTCTACGGCACGCTGCTGCACAGCCCGCCGATCGCCGACGGATGGCTGCATTTCCTCACCGCCGTGCGCCGCGAGTCCACGCTACCGGCGGCCTTGCGCGAGATGGTGATCCTGCGCGTGGCCGTGCTCAATGGCGCACCCTACGAGTTCGAGGCGCACCGGCACCATGCCGAGCAGGCCGGGCTCACCTCGGTGCAGATCGACGCCCTCGCCAGCGGCGCAGTCGAGGGCCGCTTCGATGCAACGGCGATGGCGGTCATCGCCTACACCGATGCGATGACGCGCAACGTCGAGGTGCCCGACCCGGTCTACGCAGCGGTGCGGGCGGCGTTCAACGACCGCGAGCTGGTCGAACTCACCGCCACCGTCGGCGCCTACAATCTCGTGTCTCGTTTCCTGGTCGCCCTGCGCGTGGGCGCCACCGGCACGAACCCGGCTGCATGAGGATCGTCGACGCCCAGGTGCATGTCTGGGGTGCGGACACCCCCGAGCGTGCATGGCCGCGCGGCGGCAATCCGAAGCCGCACCGTGAGGTTGCCTGGACCGCCGCCGAACTGGTCGCCGGGATGGATGCCGCCGGCGTCGACGCCGCGGTGATCGTGCCGCCGGGCTGGGAAGGCGAGCGCAACGACCTGGCGCTGGCTGCAGTATCGGAGTACCCGGGACGGTTCGCAGTGATGGGCCGGTTCGATCCACTGCTGCGCGATCCATTCGCTGCATTCGAACGCTGGCGCGACCAGCCGGGCATGCTGGGGGTGCGCTTCACCTTCCATTCCGCGCGCGGTGGTGCGCTGTTGCTCGAGCCGGCGATGGCCAGCGTGTGGGCAGCGGCGCAGCGCCATCAGATACCGCTGATGATCCGGGCGCTGCCACCGATGCTGCCGGTGGTAGCCGACATCGCGACCCGCCACCCGGGCCTGAAGCTGGCCCTGGACCACCTGGCCATCCCGCAGGGCTCGACCGATGTCGCAGCGTTCGCACACCTGCCGGGCCTGCTGGCACTGGCGCGGCATGCGAATGTTTCGCTGAAGGCGACCTGCATGCCCGCCTACACGACCGATCCGTTCCCGCACGCCGCGCTGCATGCACCGCTGCGCGCGATCGTCGAAGCCTACGGGCCCGAGCGGGTGTTCTGGGGTTCCGACGTATCC
>CAMDXD010000110.1 GCA_945877995.1 Bordetella parapertussis | reverse complement strand
ACGCCGACAGCAACGCAGGGACGCGTCGGTTTCCGCGAGACCGATGTCGATGGCCGCTCCGAACTGCATGTGTTCGAGGGCCCGCACTACCTGGGCAGCGTGGAGGATGCCGACGCACTGGCCGACCTCGGCGCGCGCGCGCAAGGGCTTGCCGACGGCAGCCTGCAGCCGGATCCGCAACCGCTGCGCATCCTCACCCGGCTGCTGAAGACCCCGGGGCTGCGGATCGAACGCATCCGGCTCTGACGAGGCGCGCGGGCCCCTGCGGTATCATCCGCCGCTCGATATTGCCCAGGGGCAGACCATGCCGACCGTACTGACCGGCGAACACGAATCCGCCTTCAACCAGTTGATGGACGAGACGACCGAGGCGCTTGCGCTGGCCAAGGCCAGCCCTGACCTCGACGATCTCGGCGCCTGCCTCGCCGTCGCGGTGCTGAAGGTGAGCCTCGCCATTCACTTTGTCGAGCAGCAGAACCCCGGCTTCGCGAAGGATGTCGAGGAGAAGCGCCAGCGCGTGATGAAGGCGATGCAGGACTGGCACTGAACGCCTTCGCCCGGGGCATGCCCCGGGCGCACAGCCTCAGTGCATCACCACCGGCAGCGTCATCAGCGGCTGGAAGTTCTCGAGGAACTCGTCGATGTTCTCGACCGAATCGTCCCGGCTCGCAGCGTCGGTGATCGAGTTGCGGAAATGCAGGGCAATTTCACCCTGGATGAACCCGCCGCGGCCGGTGTGCTTGTTCACCAGTTCGTACCCGTGCTGGGCCGGGTACTCGAGGACATAGAACGTTTCGCTGTTGTAGAACAGGTTCATCGTCGTCACCTTTGCGAGGGGTCCGGGACTGTTTTCGGGCGCTGCTGCATTAACGGCAGTTCTGCGTTCGAACTTGAATCTGGGGATGGCGAAGACCGTTTTCAAGCCTGACTGCGTTTCCAGGCGGACTGCGCGATCGCGACGCCGGCCAGGATCAGGATCATGCCGGCGAAGGCGTTCCAGCCCGGTCGCTCGCCCAGCAGCACCATGCCCAGCAACACCGAAATACCCGGGGTAAGGTAGTTGGTCAGCGCCATGAAACTCGCGCCGGCCATGCGGATCAGCTGGAAATAGACGATGGTCGCCACGGCGGTCGGGAAGATGCCCATCCAGAGCACCGACCAGACCGCTTCTGGCGGCGGCGTTGCGGCGAACGGATCCTCGAACCAGAAGGCGCAGGCCACCATCAGCACGGTCGCGATCAGCAGCGTCGACAGCGCGACGCTGATCGAATCCATCCGCGGCATCCGGCGCGCGGATACGGCATTGGCGGCGTACAGCAGCGCCCCGCCCAGCACGGCGAGTTGTCCGAGCACCTGCAGCAGCGAGGTGTTGCCGAGGTCGAGCGCGTCCGGACCGATCAGCACCACCACGCCGGTGAAACCGAGCACGAAGCCTGCGGCCTTGCGCCGGGTGATGCGTTCACCGGGCAAAGCGTAGTGCGCGAGCACCAGCACGCCGAGCGGCATCACGGCAACCAGGATGCCGGCAAGGCTGCTGTCGATGTGCTGCGTGCCCCAGGTGATGAAGAAAAAGGGAAGGCAGTTGCCCAGGAGCGCGAGCCAGAGCATCCAGCCCCATTCGATCCGGGTGCGCGGCAGCCGGCAGCCGGCTGCCGCGGCGATACCGAGCAGCACCAGCGAGCCCAGCACCAGCCGCGCCGCGATCACGGTCAGCGTATCGAAGCCGAGCAGCGCGACCTTGATCGACAGATAGGTGGTGCTCCACATCGTCACCAGGCAGGCAAGCAGCACCCAGTGCGTGGCCGGGTGGTGGATGCGGGTCACCGCCTGCTCCGCGCGGCCGCCGGGGCCGGCACCCGCCGGGCCGGCGGGATGCGCCGCAGTTCCGAACTGTGCGGTACCGCCCGCAGGTCACGCATCCAGCGCCGGAACGGCAGCGACAGCCGGGCCTGCCAGTCGAGCGCGCGCGGGCGCAGCGATTCGATCGTCGGCACTTCGACCGAAGGTCCGAGCGCGAACACCACCAGGTTGTCGTCCGGCGGGGTCGGCACCGCCCAGACGCGTCCGCCGAACGCACGGCAAAGGTTGTCGAGGTAGCCACGCAGTTCCGGCTGGTCGGCGATGCAGTTCACCACCAGCACGCCACCGGGACGCAGGACGCCCCGTACCCGTTCGTAGAATGCGCGCCGGGTGATCGCCGGCACCTGGCGCCCGCCGCAGTAGGCATCGAGCAGCACGATGTCGTACGACGCCGGCTCGAGCGTGCGCACGACCTTCGCGCCGTCTCCGAGCAGGGCCGTGAAGCGCTTGCCGTCCCGCGGCACGCCGAACATCGTGCGCGCGGCAATCAGCACCTGGGCGTTGATCTCGACCGCAGTCACGCGCGCGCGCGGCAAACGGCGATGGATGAACTTGGCGAGCGAACCGCCGCCCAGCCCGATCATCAGGAAGTCGCGCGCCCGGGGCATGAACATCAACCCGCCCAGCATAGCGCGCGTGTAGGCCAGCGAGAGTTCGTCCGGCCGGTCAAGGCGCATCCGGCTCTGGATCGCGTCGTCGCCCAGGTGCATCAGGCGCAGGCCGCGCTCTTCGCTGATGGTGACGGCCGTGCGTGCGGGGGACGGCCTCCTCGAGGGGCGGCCGGGCGCTTCGCTTATACTCTTCGTGATGGCAGGCATGGGCAGAGTCATTTACCGGAGGACGGCGTGAAGATCAAGGCAAACGGCATCGAAGTGAACTATGAAATGCATGGCGACCTCTCCGGCGGCGCGCCGTGGGTGACGCTCTCGCATTCGCTCGCATGCAACCTGCACATGTGGGATGCGCAGATCGCGACGCTGTCGAAACACTACCGCGTGCTCGCCTACGACACACGCGGCCATGGCCTGTCCGAGGCACCTGCGGCGGCCTACACGCTCGACGAACTGGCCGACGACGCAAAGACCCTGCTCGATGCGCTGAAGATCGGCAGCACGCACTTCGTCGGGCTTTCGATGGGCGGCATGATCGGCCAGGTGCTCGAGCTCAAGTATCCCGGCACCTGCCGTACGCTGGCGCTGTGCGACACCACCAGCCGATATCCCGATGCGGCCATCCCGATGTGGGCCGAGCGGGTGAAGACCGCCACCGCCCAAGGCATGGAGCCGCTGGTGGCCGGCACGATCTCGCGCTGGTTCACCGACCCGTTTCGTGCAAAGGGCGACCCGCGCATCGACAAAGTGACCGCGATGATCCGCTCTACCCCGCCGCTCGGCTATGCCGGCTGCTGCGAGGCCCTGCCGAAGATCGATACCACCGCCCGCCTGAACACGATCAAGTGCCCGATCATGATCATCGTCGGCGAGCAGGACGCCGGCACCCCCGTGGCGCTGTCGCAGACGATGCATGCGGCCGCACCCGGTTCGGAACTGGTGATCATCCCGGATGCGTCACACCTGTCCAACGTCGAACAACCGGCAGCCTTCGACCAGGCGCTCACCGGCTTCCTCGCGCGGCACTGACCGTCAACGCCGGCCGCTACCGCTCGCCGATACGGCACTCAGCGGTAGCGGCCATGCCACGCACCCGGCGGCGCCCTGCATGGAGCCCCGGGCCGCTCAGGTCACGCCCCGGGTGTGGCCACCATCGACCGTGACGTTGGTGCCGGTGATGTGTCCTGCCACCGATGACGCCAGCCACGCCACGGTGCGCGCAATCTCGTCGGCCTCGCTGACGCGGCCGCTGGGCACCGGTGCGGTCATCTCGTGCTCGATCTGCTCGGCCGTCTTGCCGGTCGCCTGCACCTGCGCAGCGATGCGTTCCTCGAAGCGCGGGGTGCGCGTCAGGCCGGGGCTCACCGCGTTGATGAAGATGCCTTGCGCGGCGACTTCATCGGCAGCGCCCTTCACCACCGCGAGCAGCGCGGCGTTCGCGAACGCACTGGGAAGCCCGCGTGGCGACGGCTGCCGGCCGAGGTTGCCGGCGATCACCACGATGCGGCCGGACTTCTGCTCGCGCATGGGCGCGAGCGCCGCGCGCAGCGTGCGCACCGTGCCCATGAACTTCAGCCGGAAGCTCGCTTCCCAGACGGCGTCCGGGATCTCCCAGAAGATGCCGTTGGCCGACGCACCGGCGCTGCACACCGCTACATCGAGCCGCCCGTAGCGGGCAACCGTCGCGGCCACCGCGCGGTCGGCCGCATCCGGCTCGGTGAGGTCGCAGGCGAACACCGCCGTCTCCACCTTGAACGCGGCGGCAATCTCGGCGGCGACCGCGTCGAGCTTGTCTTTCGAGCGCGCGACCAGCACCAGCTTCGCCCCTTCGGCGGCGAGCACGCGTGCCGACTCGCGGCCGATGCCGGAGCTTGCGCCGGTGACCATCGCGACCTTGCCTTTCAGACACAGATCCATGTGCGCTGTCCATCCAACCATGCGGGACGCGGAGTATAGGGCTGCCGCCACGGCGGCGGGGTGGGCAGCGCGTCAGATGGCTGGGTGCCGGATACACGCCAGTGCGCCGCTGGCGGGGGCGGCAGCAGCGGGACACGAAGCTGCATCCGCGGGGCTGGAGGAGGTTGCCCCGGTCGCTGCAGCTGCGTTGCCTGCCTGCACTGGCGGTATCCGGCAGGCACGACCTTACGGACGCACGCGGCTGCAGTCGCGCGCGACAAGCGCCCCTCCCGCCACGAAACTCGCCAATCCCTGCCTTTGGGCGGCCGGCACGACGGTACCAGGCTGTTCAGTCGGCCAGCCCGGCCGGAGGGCCCTGCGAATCGGGGGGATCATCGCCGCGCGCCGCCGCGTCGCGCGCCCGCAGTCGATCGAGCTTCTCGGCGATACCCGCTTCGAGGCCGCGTGCGACGGGACGGTAGAAACGGCGTTCCTCCAGCCCCGCCGGCAGGTATCGCTCGCCCGCCGCATAGCCGTCGGCCTCGTCATGCGCATAGCGATAGCCTTCGCCATGCCCGAGCGACTTCATCAGTTTCGTCGGTGCATTGCGCAGATGCATCGGAACCGGCCGGCTCTCATCCTGGGCGACCAGCGCACGCGCTTCGTTGAACGCGCTGTACGCGGCATTGCTCTTCGCGGCGCAGGCGAGATACAGCACGGCGTTGGCGAGGGCCAGTTCGCCTTCCGGCGAACCCAGCCGCTCGTAGGTGTCGGCGGCATCGAGCGTGATGCGCCAGGCGCGCGGGTCCGCGAGCCCGATGTCCTCCACCGCCATGCGTACGATCCGCCGCGCGAGGTAGCGCGGATCGGCGCCGCCATCGAGCATGCGTACCAGCCAGTACAGGGCCGCGTCGGGCGACGAGCCGCGCACCGACTTGTGCAGCGCCGAGATCTGGTCATAGAACTGGTCACCACCCTTGTCGAAGCGGCGCACGCTCTGCGCAAGCGTCGTCTGCGCAAACGCCTGGTCGATGCCGGACACCGCCGCATCGCGCGCGACGGCCACGACCTGGTCGACCAGGTTGATCAGCCGGCGCGCATCGCCGTCAGCATGACCGACCAGCAACTCGCGTGCATCGCGCTCGATCGGTGGATGCGGGGACAGCGCCGCCGACGCACGCTCGACCACTTCGAGCAGTTCATCGTGCGATAGCGGCTTGAGGACGTACACGGCCGCGCGCGACAGCAACGCGGCATTCATCTCGAACGACGGGTTCTCGGTGGTCGCGCCGATGAAGGTAACCAGCCCGGATTCGACATGCGGCAGGAAGGCATCCTGCTGCGACTTGTTGAAGCGGTGTACCTCGTCGACGAAAAGCAGCGTGCGCCGGCCCGCGTCCGCCGCGGCCTGCGCACGCTCGACCGCCTCGCGGATATCCTTTACACCGGACAGCACCGCGGACAGCGCGATGAAGTCGGCCTCGACCGACGCGGCGATCAGGCGCGCGAGCGTGGTCTTGCCGACGCCCGGCGGCCCCCAGAGGATCATCGAATGCATGCGACCGGAGGCCAGCGCGGACGACAGCGGCATGCCAGGCCCGACCAGATGGCGCTGCCCGATCACCTCGGACAACGACGCGGGCCGCAGGCGCTCGGCCAGCGGCGCATGCAGCAGCGGGCGGCTGGCGCTGTCGGTGCCGTCCTGGCCAGGCGCGCCGCGCCGGGCGCCGCCAGGCCCCGGCGTGGAAGACGACCCGCCGAACAGGTCGGCAGTCACTATTCGGCCTTGATGCCGGCCGCCCTCACCAGCTGCGTATAGGTTTCGATCTCGCTGCGGATCAGCGCGCCGAACTGCTCCGGCGTGCCGATCGCCGTATCCTGCCCCTGCTGCGTCATGGTCTCGCCCATCGCGGGTAGCTTCATCGTCGCCGCGAGGTCGGCATGCAGCTTGCGCACGATCGCCGGCGGCGTCTTCGATGGCACCACGATGCCCTGCCAGTTGGTCACCTCGAATCCCTTCACCGTCTCGCCGACTGCAGGCACGTCAGGCAGTGCCGCCGAGCGCCTGGCGGTGGTCACGGCGACCGCGCGCAGCTTGCCCGACCTGACCAGCGACAGCGCCGGCGGCATCGTGCTGAAGATCAGGTCGACGCGGCCACCGACGAGGTCGACCAGCGCAGGCCCGCCGCCCTTGTAGGGCACGTGCAGCATGCTCGTGCCGGTGGCACGCAGGAACAGCTCCCCGGTCATGTGCAGCGACGAGCCGGTGCCGCCCGATGCATAGCTGAGCTTGCCCGGGCTCGCCTTCGCCAGTGCGATGAGTTCGGCCACCGTCTTCACCGGCAGCCCCGGATTCACGGCGATGATCATCGGCGAGGTCACCAGCAGCGCCACTGGCGCGAAGTCGCGCAGCGGCGAATAGGCGAGGTCACGCTTCAGTGCGGGGTTGTGTGCCAGCATGCCGACGCTGCCCAGCAGCATCGTGTAGCCGTCCGGCACCGATTGCGCGGCGATCGTCACGCCGACCACGCCACCGGCGCCCGGCCGGTTGTCGACCACCACCTGCTGGCCGACCACGTCCGACAGCCGCTGCGCGACGGCGCGCCCGACGATGTCGTTGCCACCCCCGGGCGGAAACGGCACGATCATGCGCATCGGCTTCACCGGGAACGCGGCGGGCTGGGCGAGCAGGTCGCCAGAGCCCGCCACCATGGCGGATACTGCAGCGACACCCGGTGCCAGTGCCAGGGTGATCTTCGCCAACATCGCCATCCTTGCCCTGCGGGTCGTGCCTGCCTCTTCTGTCTTCATGGTCTCCTCCACTCGAACATGAATAGTAGTCGCCCCTGAACATGACTGCGCGCACGCCCTGGCGTGACCGTGCACGTGCGCTGCGCCGCGAGGTGATGACGCTGTGGTTCGCGCTGCGCGATCCGCGCACGCCGCGGATGGCCCGATGGCTTGCAGCGCTGGTCGTCGCCTATGCGTTGAGCCCGATAGACCTGATCCCCGATTTCATTCCGGTGCTCGGCTACCTGGACGACCTGGTTCTGGTGCCGCTCGGCATCGCGCTGGTGCTGCGCATGATCCCCGCCCATGTGGTGGAGGCATGCCGCGAGCGCGCAGCCCAGGTCGAGACGCGTCCTCGTAACTGGCTTGCCGCGGCGTTGATCGTGCTGGTCTGGATTGCGCTGGCGCTGGCGTGCAGCTGGGCCGCGTGGCGCCTCTGGCAGTCCTGAAAGGGTCCGCCGTGTTGCGAAAGGGCGAGAAAACAGATGACTTGCGCCTCACAACGGTCCTAAAATTACACGGCGATCGGCAATGTTGCTGCCGTGCAGACATTCGCACAGAAGTGGCACCGAAATCGCATCGGAATTGCACCGAAAAACGCATCGTAAAAATGGGGGAATGAACATGAAGACTGCTCGCTCGAGCTGGGTCGTCATTGCTGCTGCTTCGCTGCTCACCGGCTGTGCCGCGAGCCCTGAACTGGTGAGTTGTCTCGACCCGAACCGTCGGGTTGCCGTCGAACTGACCGGCTTCAAGGTGAAGCCGGCACCGAAGGTCGCCGAAGGCGCCAAACCCGGCAAGCCCGGCCGCCAGAACGTCACGATGACGGTGCAGATCCAGGGCAGCAGCGCCTGGGATGTCGGTAGCGCAGTCCTGAAAAAGGAAGGCCAGGCCGAGCTCGACGCAATGGTCAAGGAAGTAACCGCCGGCGCCGGCAAGGACACCCGCCCGACCAGCGTCGAAGTCGTCATCGTCACCGGCCACAACGACCGGCTCGAAGAGCGCAGCCACGCGGGCCTGAGTGAACAGCGCGCCAAGGTTGTCACCGACTACCTGGTTGCTCGTGGCGTCAGCTCGAAGGTGATCTTCTGGGAAGGTCGCGGCGCACGCGATCCGGTCGCCGTCACCAAGTTCTGCGACGCCTGATCGACCGTCGCTGGAAGAGACCTGCGGCCCTGGTCTCTTCCACGCAGTCGCAGCAGTGAAGTCAGCGCCCGCGCCGGGCAACCGGCGCGGGCGTTTTCACGGGCTACTTGTCTTCCAGGACGTCCGCACCCTTCGGCGGCACGAAACGGAACAGTTGCAGCGACAGCTTCGGGTTGCGCTGCAGGTCCTCGAACCGGATCATCGTGCGGCTGCCCAGCGCATCGTTCAGCTCCATCGCAGCAAGCGTCTCCTGGGCGAAGCCGAGCCTGACGCTGGCGAAGCTGCTTTCGTTGCCTTTCGGCACGGCCTCGATCCACTCGAGGCCATCCTGCGCCGGCTGCGAAGTCACGATGAACGCCTTCTCGATCTCGTTGCTGCCGGCGAGCAGCGCCGCCGGCGTGCCGGTGATCGCACGATCGAGGCGGCGCACGGTCACCTGGTTGAGGTCGCGGTCCCAGATCCAGATGCGCTGGCCATCGCCCACCAGCAGTTGCGAATAGGGTTTTTCGTACTCCCAGCGAAAGCGACCCGGGCGCAGGAACTGCATGTTGCCGGTAGCCTCCTGCACGCGCCGTCCCTTGCGGTCGACCACGGTCTGGGTGAAACGTGACTGGGCCGACTGCGTGCCCTCGATGAAGCCGCGCAGGCGGGCCGCGGCGGCTGCGGAAGGTACCGCGGCGGCTGCGGGGGCGTTCGAGGGCACGGCGCCAGCGCCTGGTGTGCCGGTCGTGCCGGGGGCACCTGCCGTGCCCTGCGCAATCGCTTCGCGAGCGGCAGGCAGCGTTGCCAACCCGAGCGCGACGGCGAGCGATGCCAGTGCGAGACGCCTGCGTTGCGCCTTCGGCAGGGCCGCCTCCGGCACCAAGCCGGCATCCTGCCTGCGATCGCATCGATTCAAAGCTTGCGTATCCGTTCGGTATCGACCACCCGGCCACCGCGCATCTGGATGATGGTGGTGAAGGGGTCGGTTGCGGTGGGCAGGTAGTACCACGATTCCTGCAGCAGCCCGCGGTTGATCTCGTTGCCGCGATAGTCCGGCGGACCGGCGCGGCCGAGCAGTTCGCCTTCGCTCATGCCGCGCCGGATCTGGATGAAGGTTTCGAAGGGCAGTCCGCGCGGTGCGCCGGCCGGCGGCGCGCGCTCTGCGACCGGCGCAACCGGTGGCGCGGGCGGCGGTGGCGCCACCCGCGCCGCCGGCGCAGCCACCGGGGCCGGTGCGGGCTTCACGGTGTCGATGGTGCCCGACAACGGCTTCAGTTCGACCGGCGCCGACGCGCGACCGCTGGGCGGACTCTGGCTGAACGATGGCGTGCCGTTGTCATCGACCGAGCGGAACACCTCGCTGCCGACGCGCCCGGATGCCGCCGGCGGCAGCGGCTGGGCCGTGAGCGGCAGGGCTTCGGCGCCGGACCCGGCGCGCTCGGCTGCCCGCGGCTGCGCCTGCTGCGCCAGCGCAACAGGCAGGCCTGGCAGGCAGGCCAGCACCACTGCGCACGCCCAGGCCGCCACGCGGCCCCGCCAGAGGCATCGCACGGCGTTCACCGCTCGCCGCCACCGGCCGGCACCAGCACCTCGCGGTTGCCGTTCGTCTGCATAGGGGACACCAGCCCGGCGCGTTCCATCTGCTCGATCAGGCGCGCGGACCGGTTGTAGCCGATGCGCAGGTGCCGCTGCACGAGCGAGATCGACGGGCGGCGCGTCTTCAGGACGATGGCGACCGCTTCGTCATAGAGCGCATCGGTCTCGGCATCGGCCGATGCGGCGACACCCTCGCCCGCCGCGCCTTCCTCGAGCGAGTCGCCGGCGAGCACTGCCGGGTCGTACTGCGGCCCGCCAAGCTTCTTCAGGTAGTCGACGACACGGTGCACTTCATCGTCGGAGACGAACGCCCCGTGCACCCGCAGCGGATAACCGGTGCCCGGCGGCAGGTACAGCATGTCGCCCTGGCCGAGCAGCGCCTCCGCGCCCATCTGGTCGAGGATGGTGCGCGAATCGATCTTGCTCGAGACCTGGAAGGCGATCCGCGTCGGGATGTTCGCCTTGATAAGGCCGGTGATCACGTCGACCGACGGCCGCTGGGTGGCGAGGATCAGGTGCACGCCGGCCGCACGCGCCTTCTGTGCGAGTCGGGCAATCAGTTCCTCGACCTTCTTGCCGACCACCATCATCAGGTCGGCCAACTCGTCGATCACCACCACGATCA
>CAMDXD010000109.1 GCA_945877995.1 Bordetella parapertussis | reverse complement strand
CCCGCTTCCACGGCGCCGGATGCGTCGGATCCCTACCAGGTCCATGCGCGCCCGCCGCGGCCGGTGCCCGGCCCGGACCCGCTGCAGCCGCTGATCCTGCGCACCGGTGAACAGCGCCCCGGCGTGTCGCAACCGGCGCAGGCCTCGCCGACCGGGCGCGTGCTGCGCCTGATCGTCGGCGACAGCCACCTGCTCGACCCGGCCGGTGTCACCAGCACGGATACCTGGCTCGAGCTTCCCGCAGCCAGCCATTTCGCGCTGCGCACCGACGAGCGGCCCGGCACCGGCAGCGTCGGCGACCAGGGGCCGTGCGGGCTGTCGCTGCTGTCGGCCGGCATCGTCTTCTGCTACATGACCCAGCTCTCGCGCTACATCGAGAACATGAAGCTGGACATCAGCGGCGTGCGCGTCGTGCAGTACACGCCGTTCGCCCTGGAGGGCAGCCTGGCCGCCGGTACCCTCGCGGGACGGGCACTGCCGGTGGACACCCACCTGTTCCTCAACGGCGGTGCCGCAGACGAAGTGTTCGAGCGGCTGCAGAAGATCGCCGCCATCACCTGCTACCTGCATGCGACGCTCGCCGCGCCGCTGCCGCCGGAAGTGGCCGTCGAGCACGAGGGCACGGCACGCTGACCATCAGCGATCGCTGCCCCGCCGTCGATCCTTCCGCGATCGCGTATCGCCCCACCATCCTTCACGGGAGACCGCCATGCCCCATGTGACCTCCGACGACGGCATCAAGCTCGCCTACCAGGTCGACGACTTCAGCGACCCGTGGCTGCCGGACGATCCCCTGCTGCTGCTGCATGCCGCCATCGGCAGCACGAAGCGCTGGTACTCGATGGTGCCGGCCCTGTCGCGCCACCACCGGATCATCCGCATGGACCTGCGCGGGCACGGCGCCTCCGACGTGCCTGACCCGTCCTCGCCGTTCTCGCTGGCGCGGCTGGCGAAGGACACGCTGACGCTGATGGATGAACTCGGGCTGGGCAAGGTGCACATCCTCGGCAACTCGGCTGGCGGCTACGTGGGCCAGCGGCTGGCGATCGACCACCCCGAGCGGGTGAAGAGCCTGGTGCTCTACGGTTCGACGCCCGGACTGACCCGCAGCCAGGTCAGCACCTGGGTGCCTCACATGGGCGCGATCGGCATCCGCCCGTTCCTGGCCGAGACGATCTCGGACCGCTTCCCGGTGGACGCGGTCGATCCGCGCTTCGTCGAGTGGTTCCTCGACGAGGCGGCGAAGAACGACCTCGCGTTCATCCAGCGCTTCGTCGGCCACATGTCGACGGTGGACATGATGGAGGAAATCCGCGCGATCCGCTGCCCGGTGATGATGATCGCCCCGGGTGCCGAGCCGGTCGGGCATGCCTCGACCTACGAGGACATGAAGGTACGCATCCCCGACAACGAGCTGGTTTACTACGACGGCGCGCGCCACAACATCTGCGACTACCTGCCGGACCGCTGCGCGGCCGACACGCTCGCCTGGCTGCAGCGGCGGTTCCCGCGCGGCTGAGCAGGCGACGCTGCACGCGCAGCATCGCGCGCAACTGCAAGGTCAGGCCGCGTGCTTCAGCAGAAAGCGCTTGAGCTCCTGCGCACAACGGTCGGGCTCAGCATCGGTGATGTTGTGCGGCAAGCCATCGTAGACCACGAACTCGCAGCCCGGCACCCGCTCGGCGATCGGCCGGTATTCGTCGGCTGGGTGCAGCGGATCGGCACCCGGCACCACCACCAGCATCGGACAGGCGATCTTCGGCAGGTCGTCCTGCAGGTCGACGGTGGCCATCATCGGCACGAAGCGCGCGAGCACCTCGACCGGGGTGCGCGCCGACTCGGCGATGAACCAGTCGACGAAGCCCGGCTTGGCGGTCGCCAGGTCGACCCGGTCAGCGATCGTCTCGCGCAGGAAGGTGGCCACGCCCTTGGCGCCGATGCGCGCCACCCAGCCGGCGTAGTCGGTCGCGACCTTCTTCATGCCAGGTACCGATGCGAAGCTCGCCAGCGTGCGCACCCGCGACGGGTGATGGATGGCCAGCCCCTGCGAGACGATACCGCCGGCGGATGACCCCGCGACATGCGCCTTGTCCACGCCCAGGTGGTCGAGCAGTTCCACCACGTCCTGCATCAGCCGCGGGAACGACAGCTGGTCGGGCCCGGGGATACCGGTTTCGCCATGCCCGCGCTGGTCGATCCGCACCACCCGGAAGTGCCGGGCGAGGTGCGGCACCCAGGCATGGAAGCGGCGCGAACTGCCCATCGCCGCATGCACCAGCACCAGCGTCTCGGCCTTGCGCCAGGGATCGGTGTAGTCATCGACGACGTAGCGCAGTTCGAGGCCATCGCTGGCAACCAGGGTTTGCATGTCCGTTCCTTCAGTAGGCTGACCGGCCACCGTCGGCCGGGATCGTTGCACCGGTGATCATGCGCGACTCGTCGCTCGCCAGGAACAGCGCGATGTTGGCGATGTCCTCCGGCCGCCCCACCCAGAACGGGTAGTCGCGTACCCGGCCGGCGGCATCCTGCCGATCGGCGACCGGTCCAGGCGCGCCAGCGGTGCCGTAGTTGTTCAGGATACGGTCGGTGAGGATGCGCCCGGCACAGATCGCATTCGCGCGGATATTGTCCTTCGCGTAGCTGCCGGCCAGTGCGCGGGTGAACGACAGGATCGCGCCCTTGGCCGCGGTGTAGACGTGCTTCGGACTGCTGCCGCGCAGCGCGGCGCCGGAAGACATGTTGACCACCGAACCGCCGCCGGCCTTCACGAGTTCCGGGATACCGTGCCGGCAGACCAGCATCGCCCCGCGCACGTCGAGCGCCATCGTGCGGTCCCAGACGTCGAGGTCGACCTCGGTGACCAGGCTGTCCTCGTTGAGCGAGCCACCGGCGCAGTTGAACAGGATGTCGAGCCGGCCATGGCGGGCCACCACCGCATCGATCGCGGCACGCACGCTCGACTCGTCGGTGACGTCGGTGCGCACCGCTATCGCGTCTCCACCCGCATCGGCCACGTCGCGCGCCGCAGCCTCGCCCAGCGCACCGTCGATCTCGGCTACCACCACCTTCGCGCCCTCGCGCGCGAACAGCAGCGCGGCCGCACGGGCGATGCCCGAGCCACCGCCGGTGATGAACGCGACCTTGCCGTCGAGCCGCTTCACGCCGCGCCAGCGCTCACGGCCGAAGTTCGGGGAAGTGCTGGCGCAGGAAGCGCAGCACCTCGGTGACGCAGCGGTCGGGCTGGTAGTCGTACAAGTTGTGCCGGCCGTTCTCGTACACGACCCGCTCGCTGTTCGGGATCAGGCGCGCCATCTCGGCGAACGCCGATCCGGTGCCGATCGGATGCGCGCCGGGTTCGACGATCAGCGTCGGGCAGGCGATGCGATGCACCTGGTCCATGAAGTCGGTGTCGGTCCAGTGGCCGATGAAGCGCTTCAGGAACTCGAGGTCATTCTTGCAGATCTCGTCGAGCACCCATGCGACCAGCCGGGGATCGGCCTCGCCCACCGGCAGGCGTTCATCGATGGTCTCGCCGAACACGGCACGCATGCCACGCACCGAGGCCTCTGCCAGCCAGCGCTTGCCCTGGTCGCCCTTGAAGCCCGGCGTCGAGCTGAACAGCGACAGGCTCTTCACCCGCGACGGGTGGTGGATCGCCAGCAGCTGACCGGTATAGCCACCGGCCGAGCCGCCGAGGATGTGCACGCTGTCGAGCTTCAGCACGTCGAGCAGCTCGAGCACGTCCTGACTCAGCCGTTCCTTGTCGTGCGGCACGCTGGCCGGCGGCACCTGCGACTGGCCATGGCCGCGCGAATCCATGCGCACCACGCGCAGGTGGCGCGCGAGGCCCGGCACCATCGAGAAGAAGCGCTTCGAGCTGCTCATCGCCGAATGCAGCATCAGCAGCGTCGGCGCATTGCGCCACGGATCGGTGAAGTCGTCGACGTGGCAGGCGATGCGCACGCCATCGCTGGTGGTGAAGGTTTCCATGCTCATGGCTCGACCTTTTCGAGGAACTTCAGGTATTCGAGCGCGCAGGCATCCGGGATCTCCGCGGTCATGCCGTGGCTCGCGCCCGGGAAGGTGACGAAGGTGCAGTCGCGGATGTAGCCGAGCATGCGCTCGTACTCGCCATGCTCGACCATCGGGTCAGGGTCCGGCACGCCCATCATGACGGGGAAACGGAAGTCGGCCAGGCGCTCGGTCCAGTCCTCGCTCGCCATCAGCGGCACGAAGCGCGACAGGTATTCGACCGTGAGCCCATCTGCGGAGTCGAGGTACCACTTCACCTGTTCGGGCGACGCGTCTCCGATGCGGTCGCGCACCGTCTGCTCGAGGAAGCCACGCACGCCGGCCTTGCCGACCCGCGCCATCCAGTCACCCTTCTGCGGGCGGCTCGGCGGGATGCCAGCGGTGGCGGCGTAGAGCGCAAGGCTGCGGAACCGGGCCGGATCGCGGATCGCCGCCTGGCCCGCAATCATGCCGCCGGCGGACGAGCCCATCACGTGTGCGGATGCGATACCGAGATGGTCGAACAGTTCGAACAGGTCGAGCGACAGCCTGTCATGGCAGAGCGCATCCAGCGGCCCCGGCTCCGACCTGCCGTGGCCGCGCGTGTCGGGACGGACCACCCGGAACCGGCGAGCGAGCTGCGGCACCCACCCGAACAGGCGCAGCGAGCTGCCCATGCCGGGATGCAGCAGCACGACCGTCGGTGCATCGATCCAAGGATCGGTGAAATCGTCGACGCGGTAGAAAAGGCGAGTGCCGTCGCTCGCGGTCCAGTGGTGTTCGGCGGTCATCTGCGGCGCCCCGTCCTTCCGGCGACGGATGCTGCTGTCGGCCGTTCAGGCTGCGGTGAAGGAAACGCATGGATGCATGCGCATCGATGCAAACTGTGTGGGCAGATTATCACAAGGCGTCTGCTACCATTTTGCTTCCCGCCGGTTTCCCAGATGCTTCTCCCACCGTACACCGGCCGCATCCGACAAAGGCACCGATCCCCTTGGACATCCGAGTACTCCTGCTGGCCCTCGCCGCCGCGCTGTTACTGCCGGCCGCCGCCCCTGCCGCCGAGTTCCCCGTCAAGCCGATTCGCTGGATCGTGCCGTTCGCGCCTGGTGGCAGCGCCGACGCGCTTGCGCGCATGGTGCAGCCTGCCTTCGCCGAAACGTTCGGCCAGCAGCTGCTGATCGACAACCGCGGCGGGGCCAGCGGCACCATCGGCTCCGAGATGATGGTGAAGTCGCCGCCCGACGGCTACACGCTGCTGCTGATCACCACCACCCACACGATCAACCCGAGCCTGATGAAGCTGCCGTTCGATCCGGTGAAGGATTTCGCGCCGATCTCGCTCATCCTGTCGCAGCCGAACATCCTCGTGGTGCACCCGTCGGTACCAGTGAAGTCGGTGAAGGAACTGGTCGCACTCGCGCGCGCGAAGCCCGGTTCACTCAGCTACGCCTCCGGCGGCAACGGCAGCTCGCCGCACCTGTCCGGTGAACTGTTCAAGCTCGTCGCCGGCATCGACCTCGTGCACATCCCCTACAAGAGCTCCGGCCCGGGCGTGAACGACCTGCTCGGCGGCCATGTGCCGATGATGTTCGTCGGGCCGCTGGCGGTCGACGGCTTCGTGAAGGCCGGGCGCCTGCGTGCGCTCGCCGTGGCCGACGTCCGGCGCAACACGGTGGTACCCGGGGTTCCGACGATGAAGGAAGCCGGCTTCGGCGGCGTCGAGACCGGCACCTGGTTCGGCATCACCGCGCCGCCCGCGACGCCGAAGGCCGTCATCAACACCGCCAACGCCGCGATGGTGAAGGCACTCGCCAGCCGCGACCTGAAGGCCAAGCTCGATGCGATCGGCGTCGACATCGTCGCCAGCACGCCCGAAGCGTTCGGCGCGCATATCAGCGCGGAGATCGCCAAGTGGGCCGTGGTGGTACGCAAGGCCAACGTGAAGATGGACTGAAAGGGCTGCCGATGAAACGCCTGCCACCACCCGCCGCCCCGCCGGGCAGCGACACCGCCGAGGTGTTCGGCGAGATCCTCGCCACGCGCGGCTTCGTCTCCAACGTGCTGTCCTCGATGGGCCATGCACCGGGCGGGCTGCGCCACCTCGCGCGGCTCGGCGCGTATTGCAAGTACGACACGGATCTGCCGGAGCGGCAGCGCGAACTATCCATTTTGTGCGCGGCGCGCGGCGTGCCCTACGCGTGGGACCACCATTCGGCGCTGGCGATCCAGGCTGGGATCCCTGCCTCGGCCGTAGAGGCGATCGGCGCGGGACGCGCCCCGGCCGAGCTGCCGGCATCGGAGCAGGCACTCGCCGGTTACCTGGCCCTGCTGTTCTCGCCGGCGCCGATGGATGACGCGGTGTTCGCAGAGTTGTCCCGCCATTTCAGTCCGCGCCAGATCACCGACATCACGTTGTCGGCAACCTACTACGGCGTGCTGGCGACGATGGTGAAGGCGTTCGGGGTCGAACTCGAGGGCGAGGCGGTGCTCAGGGTGGAGCAGGACTGGCAGAAGGCAAAGGCCGGCCTGTAATCCCCGCAGGCAGGCCGACGGGCTCCGCGGCGATCAGGAAGCTGGGGGGTTCAGGCCGTGCCGGCGATCGTCGTGCGGTACATCAGGCGGCGCTGCGGCAGCGCATAGTCGGCGATCGCCAGATGCTGGGTCGAGGTGTTGTCCCACATCACCAGGTCGCCCTCGTTCCAGCGATGCCGGTATACGAACCTCGGCTGGGTGGCAAAGGCAACCAGCTCGTCGCGCAGCGCGAGTCCTTCCGCCTCGTCCAGGCCGACCACCGCGGTGACCATCGCGTGGTTCACGTAGATGCACGGCCGGCCGGAGCGCGGGTGGCGGCGGATCACCGGGTGCACGACCGGCGCCACCTTTTCCCGCGTGCTGCTGTCGAGCGCCGCCCGCTGTCCGCCGGCGGCACGCACCTTCGCCAGGCGGCGCTCGTACTGCACCGTGTAGTCGTGCACCGCCTGCAGGCCTTCGCAGCGGCGCTTCGTCGCGTCGGGCAATTCATCGAAGGCGGCAGTCATGCTGGCGAACAGGGTATCGCCCAGAGGCTGCCCGTGATCGTCGCGCGGCACCTCGACCGCGTACAGCAGTGAACCGCGGCTCGGCACCGCCATGTACGACGAATCGGTATGCCAGACGCGGCCGGCATCGGCGTTGCCGATGTTGCGCCCGCCCTCCACGATGTTCGACACCACGTACGCTTCCGGCATGCCGTCGAGCGCGTACTGGCGGTTGGTCGGCACCTCGACCGCGCCGAAGCGCCGGCTGAACGCGACATGCGCGGCCGGGCTGAGGCGCTGGCCGCGGAACAGCAGCATGCCGCGCTCGTCCCAGGCGCGCTCGATCGCGGCAAAGGTCGCATCGTCGAGCGGGGCAGACAGGTCGACGCCCAGTACCTCGGCACCGACGGCCGCATCCAGGTTGCGAATCTCGAAGCCATTGCCCATCGCGGGGTCTCCCGTCAAGATCACCGGCAGCCGGGCCGGTGCCCGGCAACATGATGCACCGATCCCCCGGTCGATGCCCGGCACGCACCGTGCACGCAACCGAACGGAACCACCCGATGACCTCCGCTTCCACGTTCTCCGCCGGCCCGCTCCACCGCAAGCCGCGCCTGGCCTTCGTCGGCGCCGGTGCGATCGGCGGTTATGTCGGCGCCCACCTGTTTCGCGCGGGCTTCGACGTGACGCTGATCGACCCCTGGCCCGCGCATGTCGATGCGATCCGTCGCGACGGCCTCGCGTTCAGCGGCACGGTCGGCGACTACACGATCCGGGTACCGGCGCTGCACATCCATGAAGCACAGCAGGTGGCGGGGCGGCAGCCGGTGGACATCGCCTTCGTCTGCACCAAGCTCTACGATACTGCCTGGGCCGCTTCACTGGCCGGGTCCTGCCTCGCCCCGGGCGGATACGTGGTGACCCTGCAGAACTGCCTGGTCGAAGACCTGGTCGCCGGCATCGTCGGCGCCGAGCGCACGATCGGCTGCATCGCCAGCACGCTGAGTGCCGAGGCGCACCGGCCCGGCGGGATCGTGCGTACCCGGCAGCCGGGCGGCAGTGCGTACACGATCTTCCGTGCGGGTGAACTGCATGGCCGGATGACGCCGCGCCTGCAGGCACTCGTCGCGATGCTCGGCCAGGTCGACAGTGCGCGGGCCACCTCCAACCTGTGGGGCGAGCGCTGGTCGAAGCTGGTCGCGAACACGATGACCACCGCGTTGTCGGCCGGCACCGGCATGACACTGAAGTCGATCGTTGCGGGGGCGGCGACGCGGGCGATCATGGTGCGCCTCGCCGCAGAGGCGATCCGCATCGGCCTCGCACTCGGCTACGCGCTCGAGCCGATCCGCACGCTCGAGGCACAGGCATGGCTCGCCTGCGCAGCCGGGGACCCCACCGCACGGCGTGCGGTCGATGGCGCGTTCGACCGTGAACTCGAGCGGATGACCGACCTCGGCTACTCCGGCATGGCCCAGGACATCCGCAAGGGCCGGCGCACCGAGAACGACTACATGAACGGCTATGTCGCACGCCGCGGCCGCGAGTGCGGGTTGCCCGCGCCGACCCATGAAGCGCTGGCGACGCTGATCGGCCGCATCGAGCGCGGTGAAACCGGGATGGACCCGCGCCATCTGGATGCACTGGTCGCCGCGGCCGCGTGAATACCTTCACCAAGGAGCAGACCATGTGCGCCGACACCTCGACCGCCCGCCCCCGCACACGCCGGCTTGCCATCACCGCCATCGGCCTGCTGCTGCCGCTCGCAGCCGCGGCGCAGCCGTTCCCGTCCAAGCCGATCCGGCTGGTGGTCGCCTATCCCGCTGGGGGTCCGAACGATCTCTCGGCACGCACCTTCGGCCAGAAGGTGTCGGACCTGCTCGCGCAACCGGTGATCGTCGAGAACCGTGCCGGTGCCGCGGGCAACATCGGCTCGCAGTTCGTCGCCCGGTCGCCCGCCGACGGCTACACCCTGCTCAACGGCGCGAGCGCACTGACCATCGCGCCGGCACTGTCGCGCAACCTCGGCTACGACGTCGCGAAGGACTTCGCACCGGTGAGCCTGATCGCGATCAGCTCCTTCGTGCTCTCCGTCCATCCGTCGGTGCCGGCCACCTCGATCCGGGAACTGCTGGCACTGGCGCGCAAGCGTCCGGGCGGCCTCAACTACGCATCGTCGGGCGTGGGCGCCCCGCCGCACCTGGCCGGCGAACTGCTGAAGACCATGGCCGGCGTGGACATCCTGCATGTGCCGTACAAGGGCGTCGGCCAGTCGATCGGCGACCTGGTCGGTGGCCAGGTCGACATGATGTTCACCAGCCCGCCGAACGCGTTGCCCCATGTGAAGGCCGGACGGTTGCGCGCGATCGCGGTGTCGACCAGCCGCCGCTCGGCGCTGCTGCCCGAGGTGCCGACCATCGCCGAATCCGGACTCAAGGGCTTCGACATCGGCACCTGGTTCGGCTGGCTCGCACCCGCGGGCACCCCGCCGGAGATCGTCAACCGGCTGAACGCGGCGATCGTCGCCGCAGAGAAGATGCCGGACCTGCGCGAGCGGCTAGTCACCCAGGGCATGGATCCGACCAGCACCACGCCAGCCGCCTTCGCGGCGCTGATCCGCAGCGAACTCGCGAAGTTCGCCGGTATCGTCGAACGGGCGAAGATTCCGCCGGAGTGATCCGGCGCGCCGGCGGCGCGGGGTCCGGCGTACGGGATGCGGACACGAGCACCGGATCGCTACTCCGGCTTGATGCCCGCTGCCTCGACCGTGCGGCGCGCGATCGCGAGATCCGTCTTCATCCGTGTCGCCAGGGCCTCCGCCGTACCACCGAACACCTCCAGGCCCATCTGGGTCATGCGCTCGCGCACCTCGGGCAGCACCAGCACCCGGTTCACTTCGACATTCGTCCGCAGCACCACCTCGCGCGGCAGTGCCGCCGGACCGAGCAGCCCGAGCCAGACACTGGTCTCGAAACCGGCAAAACCGGATTCGATCATCGTCGGCAGCTCGGGCAGCAGCGAATGCCTGCGCGGCGAGGTGACGGCAAGCGCCCGTACCTTGCCAGCCCGGATATGGGGTGCCGCCGTCGACAGCTGGTCGAACATCATCGGTACATGGCCGGCGATCACGTCGATGCCGGCGAACGGATTTGCCTTGTACGGTACATGGATCAGGCGCAGGCCCGTCTGGCGCGCGAAGTACTCCCCGGTGAGGTGTCCGGTCGATCCGATGCCGCCGGTGGCCCATGCGATCTGGTCGGGGCGCTGTTGGGCAAACGCAACCAGGTCCTTCACCGTCTTCACCGGCAGCGACGGATGCACTACCAGCACCTGCGGCGCGTTCGAGCAGCCGACGATCGGCGTGAAGTCACGGAAGATGTCGTACGGCAGGCGGGTGTTGAGTGCAGGCGACATCGACAACGCGCCGGAGGCGAACAGTTGCGTGTAGCCATCGGGCGGCTGCCGGGCCACGTACTCCGCGCCGATCGCACCGGTGGCACCGGCGCGGATCTCGATGACGATCGGCTGGCC
>CAMDXD010000108.1 GCA_945877995.1 Bordetella parapertussis | reverse complement strand
GGGCGCCTCGGTGCTCGCGCGCGAGGGCGAGAGCACCGAGGCGACGAAGTCCATGAGCGACTCTCTGGTGCGCGACACCACCGCATGGGGACTGGCCTCGCTGTACGAGGCGCACGTCGTGCTCGACCCGCGCGACACCCGTGGATGGTTGGCGGCGATGCTCGACGTGCATCGGTCGCGGCTCACCCGCGGTGTCGGTCAGCACCGACTCTCCAACTGGCCGACCAGTTACTGAGGTTCCAATGATCATCGATTGCGATACCCACATCCTTCCCCGCGACAGCTACGACCGCATCGAGGGCGCGCTGGCAGCGCTCGCCCCGAGGTTCACGGTGGATGCCGACGGATTCATCAACGGCACCGCGTTCCCGGGCGCGCCTTCGCAGGTTCCTGGCACAACGCCGCTGCCCTCGCCCGGCTCGGGTTGCCGCTACCCCGGCATGTACCCCGGCCCGGAGCGGGCGCAGTTCTTCGCCGAGCAGGGCATCGACCGCGAGCTGGTGCTGCCGCAATTCTCGGCGATGCTGTTCTCGTATCTCGTCGATGCGCCACTCGCCACTGCGATGGCGCATTCGTACAACCTGTCGATCCTCGACGCGATGAAGGCCGAGCCTGGGCGGATCATCGGTGCCGCGCTGGTGGCGCTGCAGGACGTCGATGGCGCGATCGCCGAGATCGAATGGGCGCATGCCAACGGCTTCAAGGCGGTGGCGATCGACAAGGTGTACCCGGTGCGTTCGCATCCGTACTCCGACACGTTGGGCAGCCATCGTGAACTGTGGCCGTTCTTCGAGCGCGCGGCACGGCTGAAGATGCCGCTGATGATGCATTCGATCCAGCACGGGCACCGGCTGAGCAACATGATGTATTTCCAGGCCGACGGGCTCGATCTGTTCGCGCCGGCCGAGGGGCACCTGAGCCTGGTGTCGCTGATCACCAGCGGGCTGCTCGACGATTTTCCCGACCTCAGGTTCGTCTACACCGAGGCCGGCACGGCGTTCATCCAGCCGCTGGTGCAGAAGCTCGACGCCGCGCTCGAGAAGCCGCCGCTGAACTACGACGACGAGGACGCCTCGGCGCGCTTCCATCGCCGGATCGTGCCGGGCACCGAACGCTCCTCGGCCGGCAAGCGGCTGACCGCGGCCGACGTCTACGAGGTGAAGAACCGCAAGCCGGCGAGCCACTACTTCCGCACCAACCTGTTCTTCACCATCGAGACCGAAGAGCCCGGGTTCGCCGAAGCGGTCGCGTTCCTCGGCGCCTCGCAGTTCCTGTTCGCCACCGACTATCCGCATGACGACCCGGGCGGCCGGATGAAGATGAAGGACGTGCAGCTGCTGCGCGACCATCCCGGCATCCCCGAGGCATCGAAGGAGATGATCCGAAGCGGCAACGCGATCGCCCTGCTCGGGCTCGCCGCGTGAGCGCAGCACGATGACCCGGATCATCCAGCGCAACGGCCGCAGCACCCTGCCGGTGGCCGTCGGCGGCGAGGGCTGCTGGGTGGTCGACAGCGAGGGACGGCGCTACCTCGATGCCTCCGGCGGGGCCGCGGTGTCCTGCCTCGGGCATGGTCATCCGGAAGTGATCGAGGCGATCCGCGAGCAGGCTGGGCGCCTCGCCTATGCGCATACCAGCTTCTTCAGCAGCGAGCCGGCCGAGGCACTGGCCGACCACCTGGTCGAGCACGCACCGGCCGGCATCGAGCATGTGTACTTCGTGTCCGGTGGCTCGGAGGCGGTCGAGACGGCGATGAAGATGGCGCGCCAGTATTTCGTCGAGATCGGCCAGCCGCAGCGCCGGCATTTCATCGCGCGCCGGCAGAGTTACCACGGCAACACGCTCGGCGCGATGTCGGTCGGGCAGCGCGAGTCGGCGCGCCGGTTGTTCGAGCCGATCCTGCTGCCGGTCACCCATGTGTCGCCGTGCTTCCCGTACCGCTACCGGCCGGCAGGCGAGTCCGACGATGCATACGGTCAGCGTCTGGCGGATGAGCTCGAGCAGGCGATCCTGCACCTGGGTGCCGACAGCGTGATCGGTTTCCTCGCCGAGACCGTCGGCGGTGCCACAGCCGGCACGGTGCCACCGGTGCCCGGCTACTTCGAGAAGGTACGCGCGGTCTGCGACCGCTACGGCGTGCTGCTGATCCTCGACGAGGTGATGTGCGGCATGGGCCGCACAGGCACGCTGCACGCCTGCGAGCAGGAGGGCGTGGTGCCCGACCTGATGGTCGTGGCCAAGGGGCTCGGTGCCGGCTACCAGCCGATCGGTGCCATGCTGGCGAGCGAGAAGGTATACCGGCCGATCCTCGAAGGCACCGGTTCGTTTTCGCATGGGCATACCTACATCGGACATCCGGTCGCCTGCGCGGCGGCGCTGGCGGTCCAGCAGATCGTGCAGCGAGACCAGCTCCTGCCTCGGGTGCGCGCGCAGGGTGAAAAGCTGCAGGCTGCGCTGCTCGACCAGTTCCGCGAGCATGCGCATGTCGGCGACGTGCGCGGGCGCGGCCTGTTCTGGTCGATCGAACTGGTGGCCGACCGCGCGCATGACGAGCCGTTCGAGCCTGCGCAGCGCATGCATGCACGCGTGAAGGCCGAGGCGATGCGCCAGGGGCTGTGCGTGTATTCGATGGGTGGCACCATCGACGGCGAACGCGGCGACCATGTGCTGCTGGCCCCGCCGTTCATCGTCGGCGACGACGAAGTGGTCGAGATCGCGCGCCGGTTGCGGGTGGCGGTGGACGCGGCGGTGCGGACACCCTGACGCTGGTCGTCTGACGCTGGTCGTCCGACGCTGGTCGTCTGACGCTGGTCGTCCGACGCAGATCGCCGCGCCTTCGTTTCAGCCGATCGCCGCCACCACCGCATCACCCATCTCGCGGGTGCTGCCGCCGCCGCCGAGGTCGCCCGTGAGGGCCCTGGCATCGGCGATCACTGCGTCCATCGCCGCGTCGATCGCTGCCGCTGCGGCCATCGCCTCGGGCAGCCCGCGCTGGTGTCCCAGCCATTCGAACAGCATCTTTCCCGACATGATCATCGCGTAGGGGTTGGCGATGTTCTGGCCGGCGATGTCCGGCGCGGAGCCGTGGGTGGCCTGTGCCATCGCCTGGTGCGCACCGATGCACAGTCCGGGGGCGAGGCCGAGCCCGCCGACCAGGCCGGCGCCCTCGTCGGTCAGGATGTCGCCGAACTGGTTGGTGGTGACGACCACGTCATAGGGCTGCGGCTTCATCACCAGCTTCATCGCGAAACCGTCGACCAGCACCTCGTCGAACGACACGTCCGGATACTCCAGGGCGACCTTTCGGCATTCCTCGGCGAACATGCCGCAGGCGAGCCGGAAGATCGGCTCCTTGTGCACCGCGGTGACGCGCTTGCGCTTGCGCGTGCGCGCGATTTCGAAGGCCGCGCGGGCGACCCGGTTCGAACCCTTCCGGGTGATCACCCGATGGCCGATGGTGATGTCGTCGTTCGGGCGGAACTCGCCGGTGCCGGCGAAGGTGACGCTGCCCGACTGCATGCCCTCGGTCACCTCGCGCAGGAACACGATGTCCACGTTCTTGTGGATGGATTCGATGTTCGGGTACGACTTCACCGGCTTGACGTTGGCGAACAGCTCGAAGATCTTGCGCAGCGGCGGGTTGATCCAGGTGGCGTCGCCGCGCGGGTAGGCGTTGTGGCCGATCGGCCCTTGCAGCCAACCGTCCACGGTCTTCAGTGAATCGACTGTGAACTGCGGCATGGAATGTCCATGCGATGCGTGCCCGGCCCGGCCGATGGGCAGCGGAAGCCACTCCACCGCCAGGCCTGCCTTGGCGGCGGCGGCCTTCATGACCTTGACGGCTTCCGGCACTACCTCGAGGCCGATGTCGTCGCCTTCGAGGATCGCGATCCTGAGTTGCATGATTCCTCCGGTGTGGGTGCGCACGGGCGCTGCTGAAAGTGGTCCCGATGCTACTATCGAACGACAAAAGCAGCGTCCTCCGTCTGCAACGGCGGGGCGCAGAACATCTGGCATGGCCGGAGCAATCGCCTGATCCGCTGTAGGAGCCGAACCATGAACACGCTTTACAAGTCGTCCTGCCCGATGCCCGCCCCGAATGCAGCGGCCAGGCGCCCTGGCGTGAAGGTCGCGGCTGCACTGACGCTCGCCTGCTCGGCCGTCACCGGCCTGCTTTCAGGCGTGGCGCTCGCCCAGACCTGGCCGGCGAAGCCGGTCCGGCTGGTCGTGCCGTTCGCGCCCGGGGGCAACACCGACATCATCGCGCGGGTGATCGCTCCGCGCATGGCCGAGTCCCTCGGCCAGCAGGTGCTGATCGACAATCGCGGCGGCGCAGGCGGGGTGATCGGCAGCGATGTCGTTGCACGGGCCGCGCCCGATGGCTACACGCTGCTGATGGTGTCGGCTTCGCATGTGATCAACCCGGCCATGGTGAAGAAGCTGCCGTTCGACGCGGTCAAGGACTTCCAGCCGATCTCGCTGGTGGCCGACGTGCCCACGGCACTGATCGTCCATCCGTCGTTGCCGGTACGCAACGTGAAGGAACTGGTCGCACTCGGGCGCAAGCGGCCCGACCAGGTGAACTACTCGACGGCAGGGCGTGGCACGGTAGGCCACCTCTCCGGCGAACTGCTGAATTCAGCGGCCAAGGTCCGGTTCGTCCATATCCCGTACAAGGGCGCAGGTCCGGCGCTGATGGACCTGATCGCGGGGCAGGTCGAGTTCCAGTTCGCCAGCCTGCCTGCCGTCATCCAGTTCGTGCGCTCCGGCAAGGTGCGCCTGATCGCGCAGACCGGCGTCAAGCGTTCGGCCGCTGCCCCCGATGTGCCGACGATGGAAGAGTCGGGCCTGTCGGGCTTCGTGGTGTCGAGCGGCTTCGGTATCCTCGGGCCTGCCGGAACGCCGCGCCCGATCGTCGATCGGGTGCATGCGTCGATCCGCGCCGCGCTCGGTTCGGCCGACGTCAAGAAAGTCTTCGCCGACCAGGGTGCAGACCCGGTCGGCAGCACGCCCGAGGAATACGAGGCGTTCAACCGTACCGAGATCGCGCGCTGGCAGAAGGCCGCGCGCGAAGCGAACATCCAGCCTGAGTAATTCTGACCCCACGGAGTAGAGCATGAGCGCCGCAGTCAAGCCGATCGACCCCAAGCAGGCCCAGGACCCCGCGCAGGTCGCCGACGCCACCCGCCTGGCCGCGCAGCATGCGCTGGCCCAGAGCTTCTCGACGCTGCAGGAGATCGTCGCCGCAGCCCGCCGCAACCTGTCGCAGGGCACCTGGGACATGCTGTCCGGTGGCTCCGACTCCGAGGCCACCCTGCGACGCAACCGGATGGCGCTGGACAGCCTCGCACTGCGCCAGCGCGTGCTGGTCGACGTGCGCCAGCTCGACACCACCACTTCGCTGCTCGGCAAGCCGATGCCGGTGCCGATGTTCATCGCCCCGATCGGCAACTACCTGCAATACGCCGATCCGCGCGGCGCGGCCGCGGTCGCGGTGGCCGCGGTGAAGAAGAACGTGCCCTGCTTCGTCAGCACCGCAGCGCGGCCGGGACTGGACATCATCGCGAAGGAAGCGGGCAAGCCGCTGATCTTCCAGCTCTACGTGCGGGGCGACAAGGTGTGGGTGGGCGATATCCTCGACCGCGCGAAGTCACTCGGCTATGACGCCCTGTGCGTGACCGTCGATCGCGCGTACTACAGCCGGCGCGAGCGCGACCTGATCAACCACCAGCTGGTACGCGAGGGCGGCGGCGATGCGTCGCACCAGGCGAGCCTCACCTGGGACTACGTGCTCTGGATGAAAGAGCGCATGGGCGTGCCGCTGATCCTGAAGGGCATCGCCACCGGCGAGGACGCGAAGCTCGCCGTCGAGCATGGCGTCGACGTCGTCTACGTCTCGAACCATGGCGGGCGCCAGCTCGACCATGCGCAGGCGAGCATCGAGGTGCTGCCGGAGGTAGCCGAAGCGGTCGACGGCCGCGCCGAGGTGCTGATGGATGGCGGCATCCTGCGCGGCACCGACATCGTCAAGGCAGTGGCGCTGGGCGCGAAGGCGGTCGGCATCGGCAAGCTGCACGGCTGGGCCCTGGCCGCGGCCGGCGAGCCGGGTGTGATCCGCATGCTGGAACTCCTCGAGCTCGAGATACGCAGCGCGATGGGCCTGATGGGTGTCACCTCGTTGTCCCAGCTCACTCCGAAGTCGGTGCGTTCGGTGCCGCCGATCTCCACCGGCAGCGTGACCAGCGCCTACCCGATGTACGAGGCAGCGCTTCGCCACGGCGAAACCCGCCCCTGATCGCACGCCTGTCCCGTGCCGACACCCGGGTCAGACACGGTTTTCGCGCGTGCTGGGGCACCATCTGGAGCGCCGTGGTTCGGTGCCATTGATGGTGCGCAATGTGGCCGGCAGCGGTGGCACGACCGGCACGCTGGAGCTGTTGAGCACCGCGCCGGCCAGCCACCGGATCGGCAGCTCGGGCACTGGCGGTGCCTCCATCCTCGCGCTCGCGCGGTTGCTCGAGTCCGGCTGCCACGGCCACGCGCCTCGGCCTGCGCCGTTGAACCGACGAGGCCGCGGCGATGGACCGCGACCGATGCATCCCAAGGAGAGAGCAGGATGAAACCGATCGCCGCAGTGGTTCCCGCGGCCCTGGGCACGCTGGTTTGCGTGCTCGCATGGACATGTGGCCAGCCGGCTGCGTTCGCACAACAGGCCTTTCCATCGAAGCCGCTGCGTGTCGTCATTCCCTGGCCACCCGGCGGCGCCAACGACATCGCCGGGCGCACCGTGATGCTGCGCGTGGCCGATGCGATCGGCCAGCCGGTGGTGATCGACAACCGGGGTGGCGCTGGCGGCACCATCGGCACCGACCATGTCGCGAAGTCGGCGCCCGACGGCTACACGCTGCTGGTGCAGTCGGTGACCCATGTCGCCAACGCCCATCTCTACCAGAAGCTGCCGTACGACACGCTGCGCGATTTCGCGCCAGTGGCGCTGCTCACTGCGCAGACGGCCGTGCTGGTGGTGCATCCCTCGTTGCCGGTGAAGTCGGTCAAGGAATTCGTTGCACTGGCCCGCGCCCGCCCCGACCAGCTGATGTATTCGACCGCCGGCAACGGCAGCATCCCGCACCTGTCGATGGCTCTGTTCGGGTCGATGACCGGCACGAAGCTGGTTCATGTGCCTTACAAGGGTGGTGGCCCGCAGGTGGTCGGCCTGCTCGGTGGCGAAGCGCAGGCCTCGCTGGCGACCATCGCATCGGTGATCGCGCACATCAAGACCGGCCGCCTGCGGGCGCTCGGGGTCGCCTCGGCTCGCCGGTCGCCGACCCTGCCCGACGTGCCGACCATCGCCGAATCGGGCGTGCCTGGCTACGAGTTGAGCCCCTGGATCGGACTGATGGCGCCGGCGGCGGCGCCGCGGCCGGTGATCGACCGCCTCAACGCGGAGGTGAACCGCGCGCTGAAGCTGCCGGACGTGGCCTCGACGCTGTCGGCCCAGGCGCTCGACCCCTGGGGAGGCACGCCGGAGGAGTTCGGGGCGCGGCTGAAGTCCGACTTCGTCCAGTACGGCAAGCTGATCGCCCTCACCGGTGCCCGCGTGGAGTAGCGAGGCGGTTGCAGGGTGCGGCACGCTCCCTTCTTTGTGGTAAGTATTGAGCACCAACACTCAGTGCGCGACCGCGGGTCGCCCCGGAACGCATGGCCGACCTCCTCGTCTGCATCAGTTTCGACTTCGACGCGATGTCGGGGTTCATCTCGCGCGGCATGACCTCACCCTCGCCGATCTCGCGCGGCGAGTTCGGGCCTGCGGCGGCACCGCGCATTCTCGACATGCTGCGCCAGCACAAGGTACGCAGCACCTGGTGCATCCCCGGGCACACGCTCGAGACCTATCCGGTGCAGTGCCGGGCAGTGTTCGATGCCGGCCACGAGATCGCGCACCACGGCTGGACGCACGTGCCGCCGGCGCAGCTCACCCGCGAGCAGGAAGAGTCCGGCCTCGCGCGCGCGAACGAGTCGATCAAGCGCCTGACCGGGCAGTACGCGCGCGGCTACCGGTCACCGTCCTGGGATCTTTCCCCGCATTCGGTCGAACTGCTGCTCGCCCACGGCTTCCGCTACGACAGCTCGATGATGGGCGACGACTACACGCCCTACCGCGTGCGTCAGGGCGACGTGATCGAGCTCGAGCAGCCGGCGGTGTTCGGCAAGCCGACCCGGCTGATCGAGCTGCCGATCTCCTGGTCGCTCGACGACTATCCGGTGTTCGAATTCATCCGTACCCCGCAGACGCTGCTGCCGGGCAATTCCAACGCCAACCTGGTGGTCGACAACTGGATCGCCGATTTCACCTGGATGCAGCGCTCGATCAACGACTGGGGCTTGCTCACCTACACCTTCCATCCGTTCGTGATCGGCCGTGGCCATCGCATGCTTGCGCTCGAGAAGCTGCTGGTGGCGCTGGCCGCCGGCGGGGCACGTTTCGTGACCATGGAAGAGGCGGCTGCCGCCTATGACCATCGGGCGCCGTTCGCGCCCGCCTGATGCACACTGCACGCAACGAGGAGTCGACGATGGGCCGGAGTAAAGGTATGCGGCCGCTGCCGCGCGCAACACTCGCCGCATGGATGGCAGGCATCGCGGTGCTCGCGCCGGCCGCCACGATCGCACAGGCGCAGAAGTTCCCTGACCGCCCGCTGCGCATCATCACCGGCTTCCTGCCGGGCGGCGTGTCCGACACCATCGCCCGCGTGCTCGGTGAGCAGCTGAGCACCGCGCTCGGCGAGCGCGTGGTGGTCGACGGCCGTCCCGGCGCCGGCGGCATGGTGAGCATGGAGATTGCCGCCAAGGCCACGCCCGACGGGCACACGATCTACCTGGCGCAGCCGGTGGTGTCGATCGCCGCGGCCATCGACAAGTACCCGTGGGACCCGATCAAGGCGTTCGCCCCGGTCGGCATGATCGGCATCTCGATGACCCTGCTCGCCGGCAATCCGTCCTTCCCCGCCAGCACGCCGAAGGAGTTCATCGCCTATGCGCAGGCGAACCCGGGCAAGATCAACTACGGGTCATCCGGCTTCGGCGGCCCGAACCATATCGCGGCCGAACTGCTGCAGGTCATGGCCAGGTTCCAGATGAACCACGTGCCGTACAAGGGCGCCGGCGCGACGGTTCCCGCGGTGATCAGCGGCGAGGTGCCGGTGGGCGTGATGCCGCTGCTGGCCGGCATCCCGCACCTGAAGGCCGGCCGCATCAAGGCGATCGGCGTGACCGGCGCCAAGCGCACGACGGCAGCACCGGACATCCCGGCGTTCAACGAGGTTGTGCCCGGATTCAGCTACCAGTCGTGGTTCGGCTTCGTGCTGCCGGCCGGTGCGTCGCGCCCGGTGGTGATGCGTCTGAATACCGAACTCAACAAGATACTCACCAACCCGGACACGCGTGAAAAGCTGTCCAGCCAGGGCGTCGATACCGAGACCAGCACGCCCGAGCACCTCGGCCGGGTGATGGCCGAGGACGTCGTCGCGCTGCGCAAGCTGATCAAGGCCACCGGCCTGAAGCTGAACTGACGGCTGAAAAACGCGTCTTTTCGCTCTCGCGAATGGATGTTTGGGCTAACATGTCAGCTCTAGCAGGGTGACGCTGATGGAGCCAAGATGAACGATCCGCACCTGAACCTCGACAATTTCTGGATGCCCTTCACCGCGAACCGCCAGTTCAAGGCGAAGCCGCGCATGCTGGTGTCCGCGAAAGACATGCACTACACGTCCGACGACGGCCGCAAGGTTATCGACGGATGCGCAGGCCTGTGGTGCGTGAACGCTGGCCACAACCGCGAGGAGATCATCTCCGCGATCAAGGCCCAGCTCGACACGCTCGACTTCGCGCCGACGTTCCAGATGGGCCACCCGATGGCCTTCAAGGCGGCCGAGAAGGTAGCGGCCCTGGCCCCCGAGGGCATGAACAAGGTGTTCTTCGCCAACTCGGGTTCCGAGTCGGTTGACAGCGCGCTGAAGATCGCGCTCGCCTACCACCGCGCACGCGGCGAAGGCACGCGCACCAAGTTCATCGGCCGCGAGCGCGGCTACCATGGCGTCGGTTTCGGTGGCATCTCGGTCGGTGGCATCCCGCTCAACCGCAAGATGTTCGGCGGCCAGCTGTTGCCCGGCATCGACCACCTGCCGCACACGCACAACCTGCGTGAGGCGGCGTTCTCGCGAGGGCAGCCGAAATGGGGCTCGCACCTGGCCGAAGACCTCGAGCGCCTGGTCGCGCTGCATGACGCATCGAACATCGCGGCGGTGATCGTCGAGCCGGTGGCGGGCTCCACCGGCGTGCTGCCGCCGCCGGTGGGCTACCTCGAGACGCTGCGCGCGATCTGCGACAAGCACGGCATCCTGCTGATCTTCGACGAAGTCATCTCCGGCTTCGGCAGGCTCGGCACGCCGTTCGCGGCGCAGTACTTCAACGTGACGCCCGACCTGATCTGCTGCGCGAAGGGCATCACCAACGCGACCATCCCGATGGGCGCGGTGATCGCGAAAGACTTCATCTTCGACGCGATGATGAACGGCCCTGAAGGGCTGATCGAACTGTTCCACGGC
>CAMDXD010000107.1 GCA_945877995.1 Bordetella parapertussis | reverse complement strand
CTCGTCCGGCACCGGCAGCGGCTTCCACCTCGCGGGTGAACTGTTCCAGCGGCAGGGCAAGGTCCGGCTGCTGCACGTGCCGTACAAGGGCGGACCGCCGGGCGTCACCGACCTGATCGCGGGACGGATCGATTTCATGTTCTACAGTCTCGCGGTGATCCAGCCGCAGATTCGCGCCGGCAAGCTGCGCGTGCTCGCCGTCACCGCCGGGCAGCGCGACCCGTTGCTGCCCGATGTGCCGACGATGGCCGAGGGTGGCGTACCCGGCTACGAGGCGACCGGCTGGCATGGCATCTTCGCACCAGGCGGCACGCCCAGGGAGGTGGTCGGGCGGTTGAACGCGCAGGTGGTGCGCATACTCGGCCTGCCCGAGGTGCGCGAGATCTGGGCGCAGCAGGGCATGGGCATCACCAACGCCGATCCGGCGCGCCTGGCCCGCCGCATGCGCGAGGACTTCGATTTCTACGGCAAGCTCATCCGCGAGGCGGGCATCAAGGGCGAGGGCGGCTGACGCTGGCGTCGCTGCTGTCCCTGCCGGCTCGCGCGCCACCCCTCGCATCGCCTGCTTCCCCAGGAGTTCATATGTCGCACTGGTTCCAGTACTTCCCGTCCCAGTTCATGTGGTCGCAGGGCGTGATGTCCGCGATCGAGATGATCCCGTTCGGCGCCGCCGCGATGGGCGAGATCGACCAGGTCGGCCAGCGGTTGAGCGAGCGCATCGGCGACAACGAAGCCTGGTGCGAGGAATGGGCGGCCATGGGCGGGAAGATGGAGGCGCGCGCACGTGCGCAGGCAGCGCTCGGCCATGAGCTGACCGCCGGCACGTACTTCCTGCATGCAGCGACCTATTTCGGTTACGGCGAGCGCTACCTGCACATGGGCGAGCGCAAGCTGCAGGTCTACGGCAGCTGCCTGTCGAACTTCGCCGAAGGCATGAAGCGGCGCCATCCGCGCGCGGAGCGGGTCAGCATTCCCTACGAAGGCACGACGCTGCCCGCGTGGTTCATGCCCGCCGAAGGCACCGCTGGGAAGCCGGCACCTACCGTCGTCTTCTTCAACGGCCTCGACGGCACCAAGGAAGTCGGCATTCTCTACGGCGGCGTCGCGCTGGCTGAACGCGGCATCAACACGCTGGCGATCGACGGCCCCGGGCAGGGCGAGGCATTGCGGCTGCAGGGCATCACCGGACGCTACGATTCCGAAGTGCCTGCTGGCGCTGCGTTCGACTACGTCGCCCAGCGCCCGGATGTCGATCCCGCGCGGATTGCGATCATGGGCATCAGCATGGGTGGCTATTACGCACCGCGCGCGGCCGCCATGGACCCGCGGTTTGCTGCCTGCGTGGCCTGGGGCGGTCATTTCGATTACCACGAGTCGTGGGTCCGTCGCCGCCGCGAGATCGAGAGCGGCGGCACGCGGGTGTCGGCGCCGTACTTCCACCTGCTCTGGGTCCTCGGCGTGCCCGACATGGATGCGGCGATGAAGAAACTCGAGCAGTTCCGGCTGGCCGGCGTCGCGGAGCGCATCGCGTGCCCGTTCCTGTGCGTGCACGGCGAGAACGACACCATCGTGCCGGTCGACTATGCGCGCAGGCTGTTCGCCGCCGTCGGCGCGACGGACAAGACGCTGCATGTGTTCGGTGCAGAAGAAGGCGGCAGCGAACACTGCCAGGGCGACAATCGCATCCTGGGCGCCACGTTCGTGGCGGACTGGCTCGCGGACCGGCTGGTCAAGGGGCGTGCCATTGCCGGATGACCTGCCGCCGGCTGGCGCGGCCGATCATTTCGGTGGCGTCTCGCGCCGGGTCAGTTCGAGATAGCGCAGCCGCAGGTCGTTGTACTTGGCGCGCAGGGATTCCTGCTCGCTGCGGCGCTGGGAAATGTTGCGTTCGGTGTCGGCGGTTTCACTGGAAATCCGGACGACGTCGTCGGTGAGTTGCTGAGGCACCGGCTTGCCGGACTTCTGGGCCGTGTCGAGGCGGCGTCGGGCATCGGTTTCGCTCGAGCGCATCTGCTTCAGGTAGGTCTCGAGGCCCAGGATGGTGAGGTCTAGCTGGCCGATGTCGCGGTCGCGGCGGGCATCGATCTCGCGCTCGCTGGTGTAAGAATTCAGCAGGGCCTCGTCGCGCTTGCGCTGCGCAGCCCGTTCCTGTTCCTCGGCCCTCCGGCGGGTGTCTTCTTCCTGCTTGAGGCGCAGGGCTTCGGCGCTGAGGGCCGCGTCGCTCTTCCTGATCGTGATGCCGCGGGGATTGAGTTCCCGCGTCGGGTTGTTGGCGAACTCGGGCGGCACGGTGTAGCCGCAGCCCACCTGGCGGCCATTGCTGTCGCTCCAGCAGATGATCCCGCTCGTCTTGCTGACGGGCGGCGAGGCGGCCGCGACGAGTCCGGGGATCGATGATCCGAGCATCAGGCTGCAGGCAAGGGCCGGCAGCAGGTTGAACATGCGAGGCATCTATCTGCTCCCATACAGGGCACGGTATCTCTCGACGGCGGCCAGGGAGGCCGACATCATGGGATCGTTCGACAGGTAGTCGACGATGTCATCCAGGTTCGCGATGCTCACCACCGGCAGCCCCATCTGGCTTCGTACTTCCTCCACCGCTGACAGCGCGCCGGTGCCGCGCTCCATCCGGTCGAGGGCGATGATCACGCCCGCCGCGCGGGCGCTGCCTGCGACGATGTGGGTCAGCGACTCACGCACCGACGTGCCAGCGGAGATCACGTCGTCGATGATCAGTACCGCACCTTTCAGGCGTGCGCCTATGATCGATCCACCTTCGCCGTGGTCCTTGATCTCCTTGCGGTTGAACGCGTACGGGAAGTTGTGGCCGCGCCGGGCCAGTGCGATCGCGACGCCAGCCACCAGCGGGATGCCCTTGTACGCCGGCCCGTAAAGCATGTCGAACCGGATGCCCGATTCGAGGATCGTCGATGCATACAGTTCGGTCAGCCTGCCGAGGGCTGCGCCGTCGTTGAACAGCCCGGCGTCGAAGAAATACGGCGAATCCCTGCCTGCCTTTGTCACAAAGTGACCAAAACGTAAGGCTTGGCATTCTGTTGCGAAGGTGACGAACTGTTTGCGGTAACTGTTCATCGATCAGTGGGACAGAGAAAAATGATTCGTTCGAGGGAATCCTGGGTTGCGCGCCGAGGCACCCGGTAAACTCGGAGTGTTTTTCGGCGTCAGGAAGGACTTGGACAGATGCTACCTACCCGCACGGGATGGATTCAAAGCGAATTTCGTGCCGAAGGCACCTGCAAAAAGATGCAAATGCAAACGCTTCCACGATCCCGGACCTTGTTGATCATAATCTCATGCTTCGCCTGACCACTGCCAACGTCAACGGAATCCGTTCCGCCGCCGCGAAGGGCTTCTTCGAATGGATGCCGCGCAGCCGCGCCGACATCGTCTGCCTTCAGGAAGTGAAGGCCCAGGTGTGCGATCTCGATGCAAGTCTGACCGCACCGAATGGGTGGTCCGCGACGTTTCACTGTGCGCAGAAGCGCGGTTACAGCGGCGTGGCGATCTATTCACGTCGTCCACCTGACCGTGTCATCGAAGGGCTGGGTATTCCCGAGATCGACTGCGAAGGTCGTTTCCTGCGCTGCGATTATGGCGATCTCTCCATCGTGTCGCTCTACCTGCCTTCCGGGTCGGCCGGACCACACCGGCAGGCCGCGAAGTTCTCGTTCCTCGCGCAGTTCATGCCGGCGCTGCTGAGGCTGCGCGCCGAGCAGCGCCAGTTCATCCTGTGCGGCGACTGGAACATCGCGCATCAGGCGATCGACCTGAAGAACTGGCGCAGCAACCAGAAGAATTCCGGTTTCCTTCCCGAAGAGCGTGCGTGGCTGACCGATGTCTTCGATCAGCATGGCTGGGTGGACGTGTTCCGCAGGGTCGACGATCGCCCGGAGCAGTACACGTGGTGGTCCAACCGCGGGCAATCCTGGGCGAAGAACGTCGGCTGGCGCATCGATTACCAGATTGCCACGCCCGGGGTCGCGCAGTGCGCGGTGCGTGCATCGATCTACAAGGAAGAGCGCTTCTCCGACCATGCGCCGCTGACCATCGACTACGACATCGAATGGTGACCCGATGAGTGAGGCCGGGCGCAGCGGAGGCGTCGTGGGCGCGACCGGGCCCGCCCCGTTGCCGGCGGCGCCATCCCCGCAGCCGCCACGTCCGGGCTGGCGCGGCTGGGTCGACGCCGCCAGGGTCTATGGCGAACCGCCGGTCGCGCGGATGTTGCTGCTCGGCTTCTCGGCCGGCCTGCCGCTGCTGCTGGTGTTCGGCACGCTGTCGTTCTGGCTGCGCGAAGCGGGCATCGACCGCACGACCATCGGCTTCCTGAGCTGGGTCGCGCTCGCCTATGCCTTCAAGTGGGCGTGGGCGCCACTGGTCGACCGTCTGCCGATCCCGCTCCTCACGCGCCGCTTCGGGCGCCGCCGCAGCTGGCTGCTGCTGGCGCAGGCGACGATCATCGGCGCGCTGTGCGGCATGGCGCTATCCGATCCGCAGCAGGCGCTGCAGCCGCTGATCCTGTTCGCGCTGCTGCTCGCCTTCGCGTCTGCCACTCAGGACATCGCGCTCGATGCGTATCGCATCGAATCGGCCGGGGTCGAGCGGCAGGCTGCGATGGCCGCGGCCTACCAGACCGGCTATCGGCTGGCGATGATCTGGGCCGGTGCCGGCGTGTTATGGGTGGCCGCGCGTTTCGATCCGAGCGAGGCGACCTACGAGCAGTCGCCGTGGATGATGGCCTACCTCGTGATGGCGGCGTCGATGCTGGTCGGCGTTGTCACCGTGCTGCTGTCGCCTGAACCGGCGGCGCGGCCGCTGCCCGGTGCCGCCGAAGCGGAACGTGCGATGGCCGAGCGCCTGGCGCTGCGCTATCCGCGCTGGCTCGCGCGTTTCGCGGCCTGGCTGCATGGAGCGGCGGTGAATCCGTTCGTCGACTTCATCGTGCGCTACCGTTGGCATGCGCTGTTGATTCTGGCGCTGATCTCGGTTTACCGGATCTCCGATGTCGTGATGGGCGTGATGGCCAACCCGTTCTACCGCGACATGGGCTTCACCAAGGACGAGGTGGCGGCGGTGTCGAAGGTGTACGGGCTGATCATGACGCTCGCCGGCGTCGGCCTCGGCGGCGTGATGGCGATGAAGCTCGGCGTCACGCGCGTGCTGTTCCTCGGCGCCTTCCTGTCGGCAGTGACCAATCTGATGTTCGCCTGGCTGGCGGGGCGCGGCCACGACCTGACCGCGCTGATCTGGATCGTCTCGGCCGACAACCTGTCCGCCGGTATCGCTTCCTCGGCGTTCATTGCTTACCTTTCCGGCCTGACCAATGTCTCCTACTCGGCCACCCAGTACGCGCTGTTCACGTCCCTCATGCTGCTGCTGCCGAAGTTCCTCGCCGGCTTCTCGGGCTGGGCGGTCGATCAGGTCGGCTATGGCTGGTTCTTCACCGGCACGGCACTGCTCGGCCTGCCCGTGCTGTTGCTGGTCTGGCTCGCGGGGCGGGTGAGCCGGCTGCCGCTGGCACCACCTGCGACTGCGGCTGCGGCGCCTGCGGCGCTGATGTAGGCTGCATGCGCATGTCCGCCACGCAACAGCACGCGCCGATGGCCCGACGATCGGCCCGCCCGGAAGAACCAGTACCCACAGGAGGAACACAGATGCTGCACCGTCATCGGCAACCATGGGCCCACGCGCACCGAGACCCCGCCGCCTGCGTCCCGCGCCTGCATCGCGCAGCCCTGCTGGCCGCTGCCGCGGCGTTGGCGCTCCCCGGGGCTGCCAACGCGCAGGGGCGTACCGCGACCGACTTCCCGACGCGTCCGATCCGCATCATCATCGGCTTCACCCCTGGCGGGCAGCCGGACATCTTTTCCCGGTTGATCGCCAGCCGGCTCACCGACGTGCTCGGTCAGAACGTGCTTGTCGACAACCGGCCTGGCGCGGGCGGCACCATCGGCGCGAAGTTGGTGGCCGATGCCGTCCCGGACGGGCATACGCTGCTCGCGGTCTCGGGCGCACATGTGATCCAGCCGGCCGTGGCACGCGTGTCCTACGACACGGTGCGCGATTTCGCCAGCATCACCCAGATGTTCACCAGCGCCTACCTGCTGGTGGTGCCCAATGCGTTGCCGGCGACCACGGTACGCGAAGTGGTCGCGCTGGCGCAGGCAAAGCCGGGCCAGCTCAACTACAGTTCCGCGGGCACCGGCAGCGGCACCCACTTCGCCGCCGAGATGTTCAAGGAAGCGGCGAAGATCGACGCGGTGCATGTGCCCTACAAGGGCATTCCCGAGGCGCTCACCGACACCATCGCGGGGCGGGTGCAGTTCTTCATGGCGCCGCTCTCCAGCGCGATGACGATGATCAAGGACGGCAAGCTGCGTCCGATTGCCGTGTCGACCGCGAAACGGGTGGGCACCCATCCCGAACTGCCGACGATCGCCGAGACCATCCCGGGCTTCGACTTCGACTCCTGGGGCGGCATGCTGGCACCGGCGAAGACACCGCGCCCGGTGATCGATCGCCTCAACACCGAGATCGTGCGTGCGCTGGCGCTGCCGGACATCGTCGCGCGCATGCGAGCCCTGGGTGCCGAGCCCGTGGCCGGGACGCCGCAGGCGTTCGACCGATTCATCCGGGAGCAGCTTGCCGTGATCGCTGCGGTGGCGAAGCGCGCGGGGATCAATCCGCCCTGATCCGACGCAATCGCGCCGGACCGGGATTCATTCGATCACGATCTTCTGTTCACGGATCACCCGGCCCCAGCGTTCGATCTGGGTGCGGATCCACCTGTCGGCCTGGGCCGGCGTGCTGCCTACCGCTTCCAGGCCCTGCTCGCCGAGCCGCTCGCGCATCTCGGGCTGGGCCAGGATCTTCACCGTCTCCGCGTGCACGCGGGTGATGATGTCCGATGGCGTGCGGGCCGGCGCGAGCAGCGCGACCCACGACTCCGCCTCGAAGCCGGGCAGCGTCTCGTTCATCGTCGGCACCCCGGGCAGCGCCGGGCTGCGCTTCTCGGAGGTCACCGCGATCGCGCGCAGCTTGCCCGCCTTCCAGTGGCCGGAGATGCTGGGCACGGTCGCGAACATCGCATCCACCTGGCCGCCGATCAGGTCGGCCAGTGCGCCCGAGGCGCCCTTGTAGGGGACCTGGGTGACTTCGATCTTCGCGGTGAGCTCGAGCAGTTCCACCAGCAGCCGCGCCGGCGAGCCCGGCCCGACGATCGCATTGTTCAGCGCACCCGGCCTGGCACGCGCCAGCGCCAGCAGGTCCTTCACGCTCTTCGCCGGTACCGCCGGATGCACCACCAGCACCAGCGGCCCGCGCACCAGCAGCGAGATCGGTGCCAGGTCGTTCACGGTGTCGTAGGCGATGCTCTTGAACAGGTGCGGATTGGTGGCATGGCTGTCGAACACGGCAAGCAGCGTGTAGCCATCGGGAGCGGCCTTCACCGCGGCGGCCGTGCCGATGGTGCCGCCGGCGCCGGCGCGGTTCTCGACGATCAGCGGCTGGCCCAGGGCCTCGCCCAGCCGCGTACCGACCAGCCTTGCGGTGATGTCGGCCAGGCCTGCCGGTGCGTTGGGCACGATCAGGCGGATCGGCCGCGACGGCCAGGCGGTGCCGGGCGCGGTCTGCGCCGAAGCGGTGGTGACGCAGAGGGCGGCGCTGCAGGTCGCAGCAACCTGCAACGACAGGGCGCACGTCCGCCGCCACGGCGCGGCACGAAAGCGCGCGGCACGATGCCTGCCCGGCGCGGTGTATGGGTTCGACACGGTTCTGCTCCTCCGGATGGCCGGGCCCTTTTGACGGCAACCTCGGCTGCGGGTAAGTTTGACGCATCGTGCAGATCCCTGCATGCATGCCTTGCCATACCCTGCACCTGCACCTGCACCCCAGCCGAGCCGAGCCGCCCCATGCCCGATACTAACGACACCGCTGCCTCGCCCGGCAGCAGCCTGCAGGGCTCCGTCAGTCCCGCCGAGTGGACGCTGCGTTGCGAACTCGCGGCGGCGCACCGGCTGGTCGCGCATTTCACGTTCGTCGACATGACCTACAACCACATCTCGGCGCGCTGTCCCGACAACCCGGACCATTTCCTGGTCAAGGCCGACAACGTGTTCATGGAACAGGTCACGGCGTCCAACCTGGTCAAGTACGACCTGTCGGGCAAGCAGGTGATGGCCTCTGCATGGAAGGCGAGCCCGGCGGCCTACAACGTTCACGCGTCGGTGCTGTCGGCCCGGCCAGAGATCATGTCCGCGGTGCATACGCATTCACCGGCGAACCTCGCGGTGTCGGCGCAGGCCGATGGGCTGCTGCCGCTGACGCAGCAGGCGATGCGCTTCTACGAACGCATCGCCTATTATCCGAACGAGGTCGACGACACCACGCGCGAGGGCACCGACTTCATGGCGAAGGCGCTCGGCGACAAATGGGTGATGATCCTCGAGAACCATGGTGCACTGGTCTGTGGCACGACCATCGCTGAGGCATACATCTACCATCACTTCTTCGAACTGGCCTGCCGCGCGCAGATCGGCGCACTGGCCGGCGGCGTGAAGCTGAAGGTGCCGTCGCGCGAGACCTGCGTCGAGCGGGCGCGCAAGTTCGGACGCATCGGTGCCTACGACTCGAAGAGCCGCGACTGGGTGGCCAGCATGGCACTGGTCGAGAAGCACCACCCCGACTACCGGAGCTGACCGCCCACCGGCAGGTCGCTTCGCATCCACGACAATGCGGGAGCCGGCGCGAGCCCGAGGCTGCCCGCGACAGGAGGAATCTTGGCACAGTTCAAGTTGCTGAATCAGCGCGGTGCCGACGGTACGCCGCGCGCGGCGATCGTTGCCGATGACGACCGTGTGATCGACCTGCTCGATGCGCTGCCAGGCACGTCCTGGGCTGCATCGACGCTGTCGGTGCTCGGTGCCTGGGACATCGCCGAGCCCGCGCTGGCGGCGCTCGCCGGGGCATCCGGTGTCGCTGCGCGCACGCTGGCATCGGTCGAACTGATGGCGCCGCTGCTCTATCCGCCGGCGATCTACTGCACCGGCGCGAACTACCAGGCCCATGCCGGCGAGATGTCTGCCGAAGGCGCCGGCGTCGACAAGGCAACGACCCAGCCCTACCTGTTCCTGAAGTCCGGGCCGCACTGCGTGGTCGGCCCGACGGACGAGATCCGCCTGCCGGCGATCTCGCAGAAGGTCGACTGGGAGGGCGAGTTCGCGGTGGTGATCGGGCGCCGCGCGCGCAATGTCACGCTGGCCGATGCGATGAAGCATGTCGCGGGCTATACGGTGATGAACGACGTATCGCTGCGCGACCTGTCGCGCCGGCCCGACTGGCCGCGCTGGAACATCGACTGGTTCGGCCACAAGAACTTCGAGACTGGCGCTCCGATGGGGCCGTGGATCGTGCCGGCATCGCAGGTACCCGATCCGTACGCCTGCAGGCTCGAGACCTGGGTCAACCAGGAGCGCATGCAGGACACGCTGGTCGCCGACCTGATCTTCAACGTCGCCGAACTGATCGAATACCTGAGCCGCCGGATGACGCTGCTGCCAGGTGACGTGATCGCGACCGGGACGCCGTCGGGCGTCGGCCGCCCGCGCGGCATCTTCCTCAAGCCGGGTGACCGGGTGCGGGTGACCATCTCCGGCATCGGGACGATCGACAACCCGGTCGTGCAGGGCGAATAGGGACTGCGGAGGCGAACGATGTCGGCGTCCGGAGACCAGGCTGCCAAGCCCGCGCCCGCCGGGCGCCGCTACGACGTCGGCGGCGTGCTGCTCGAGCGGCCGTTCCGCATCCGCCGGCTGGGCCACTTCGGCTACAACGTCGACGATGTCGCGGCCTGCCTCGAGTTCTACTGCGAGTGGCTGGGCCTGCGCGTCTCCGACCCGCAGGATCTCGCAGCGAACCATCCGAAGCGCGACGAACTGAAGGCGCTCGGCGACACCAACCTGTACTTCATCCGCCACGGTACCGATCATCACTCGTTCGTGCTGTTCAACCGGCGGGTGTTCAATGCACTGGGTCGCGCAGAAGCGTTGCCGCCGGCGGTCGACCTGAACCAGCTGACCTGGCAGGTGGGGAGCCTGGCCGAAGTGTCGAACGCGATCGACTACTTTGCCGCGCACGGCATCACGATCAACCGCGTCGGTCGGGACATGCCGGGTTCGAACTGGCATGTGTACCCGATGGACCCGGAAGGGCATCGCAACGAGCTCTACTACGGCATCGAGCAGATCGGCTGGGCGGGCACCGCCAAGCCGCACGCGATGCACGAGCGGGGGTTTCGCCAGCGCCCGACGCTGCCGCAGGTCGGTGAACTCGCCGAGGTCGAGCGGATGCTGGCCCAGGGTATCGATCCGTCGTCCGGGCACCGCCATCCCGAAACGCTGCCCGCCGTGCACGATGTCGACGGCGTGCTGCTCGCGCGGCCGTTCAAGGTCGTGCGGCACGGGCCCCTTCGCCTGTTCTGCGACGACATCGACGCGATGGCGGCTTTCTACATCGAGCGGCTCGGCTTCATCCTGACCGAGACGGTCGAATGGAAGGGCCATCGCTGCCTGTTCCTGCGCTGCAATACCGAACACCATTCGCTGGCGCTGTACCCGGCGGCCGTGCGCGATGCGCTGGGATGGCCGGGCCCGTCGACGGTCCTGAGCTTCGGCAT
>CAMDXD010000106.1 GCA_945877995.1 Bordetella parapertussis | reverse complement strand
CCCCGCGCCGCTCGGCGTTGAGGTGGCGTGCATGCGGGTCGCTGATCGGCGAGCGCGTGGCCACGTAGCGCAGGCTGGCATCGATGCCAGGATGGCCTTCCAGCGGCAGTGCGGCATAGCGCGCATCATCAGGGCGCATGCCGATCAGCTGGGCGAGGTGCCCGCCGCTGGAGCTGCCGAGCGCGCCGACGGTGGACGGATCGCCCTTCCACTGCTCACAGTTCGCCTTCAGCCAGCGCACCCCGTAGTGTGCATCCTGCACCGAGGCGGGGTAGGGCGCCTCGGGGGCGAGGGTCAGGTCGATCGCCACCACCAGCAGGCCGCTGGCGGCCAGCGCCTCGTCCATCGGCACGTTGGCAAAGCGGTCCTTGTTGTTCCAGGCGCCGCCGTGCAGGTCGAGCACGACCGGGAACGGGCCGATGCCCTGCGGCTGGTAGATACGCGCCATCAGCTGGCGCGTCGGCGTCCTGCGGAACTCGACATCCCAGGTCCGTACTTCGAAGGTCGTATCCGGGTCGTATCGCGTAGCCATCGTGGTCTTCTCCCTGCTTCGGCATCGGCCGTGAAGGGGCGATTGTCGCCCGGTTCACGGCCGACCGTCCGCGGCCGCTCAGGACGACAGCGACCGTGCGATGAAGGCCTTCACCACCGTTATCGCGCGATCGGTCTGCGGGCCCGGGTCGTCGACCCACGCATGGTCGCAGCCCTCGAAGATCTCCAGGTCGCAGGTGCCGCCCGTGGCGCGGTAGGCGTGCGCGAAGCGTTCCTGCAGCCCGGGCAGCACGTTGTCGTCGGCGCCGCCCTGCATCACCAGCATCGGGGGTACATCGACCGGCTCGCCGCGGTCGAGGATGGCCTGCGGGTTCGCCTCCGAGATCGTGTCCCACGGCTGGAAGTAGCGCAGGCTGTTGTCGATCATCTCGGTCCAGTCGCGCTGCTTCGCATGGTCGTAGCGCGCCTGCGGGTCGCTGATCGGCGAGCGGGTCGCGACATAGCGCACGCCCCCGGCATCGAGGGCCGGGGCTTCGGCCAGCGGCAGCGCGCCGTACACCGGCTTGTGCGGCTGCATCGCGATCAGCTGCGCGATATGGCCGCCGCTGGAACTGCCGACGATGCCGAGCAAGGACGGATCGGCGTTCCACTCGCGTGCATGGGCCTTCAGCCAGCGCACGCCCAGGTGGGCATCCTGCACGTTGGCAGGGTACGGTGCCTCGGGCGCGCGCGTCAGGTCGATTGACACCAGCAGCAGGCCGCTGGCGGCGAGCGCATGGGCCATGATCGGATTGTGCAGCCGGTCCTTGTTGTTCCAGGCGCCGCCGTGCAGGTGCAGCACCGGCGGGAACGGGCCGGGCCCTTCCGGCTGGTAGATGCGCGCGAGCAGCGTGCGCGTCGGGGTCTTGCGGAACTCGATGTCCCGGCAGGCAACCGCATGGCGCGCGGCGGGGTCGTAGGTTGCAGCCATCTCTTCCTCCTTGCATCCGGCGCTTGCCGGCAGGGAGGCATTGTCACGCAGATCGCGCGAGGGAAGGCGGGCCTGAGGTTCTCAGGGCCCGCCTCCGTCACGCTCAGATCGCAGCGAGCCTTGCCAGCAGGTCTGCGCTCTCCGGGACGGTACCCGGTGCGTAGACATGCGAGTGCCGGATCACGCCGGTCGCATCGACGATGAACACCGAACGCGCATCCATCCCGCGTTCATCGTTGAACACGCCAAAGGCGCGGCCGACGCTGCCATGCGGCCAGAAGTCCGACAGCAGCGGAAACGGCAGGCCACCGAGCGATTCCGCCCACGCCTTCAGGCTGGGGACGGGGTCGGCACTGATCTGCAGGATTTCTGCGTCGAGTGCCTGGAATTGTGCGTAGTTCTCACGGAACCCGCTCACTTGATTCTTTCACCCACCGGTAAACGCGAAGGGCAGGAAGGTCACCACGGTGCGCCGGGCGCGGAAGCTGGCGAGCGTGAGCGTGGCACCGGTGTGCGATGCGAGCGAGAAATCCGGCGCGGCTGTGCCGGGTTGAAGAGCGGCCATGGACGATGCTCCTTGGGCGGGTCGCGGTGCGGGAACTTGCACCGTGCCGCCATCGTAGCGCAGTCCGCGTCCGTCGGGCGCAGGCCGGCGCCCACCGACCCCCGCGCGGGTCAGGCGCCGCCTTCGGGCATCACCAGGCCGAGCTTGCGCTCGACCGCGCGCAGATAGGCCAGGTGCGCGAGCGCGATGTCCTGGCTGGCCATGCCCTGGGTGACGATCAGCGCGCGCTGCTTCGGATCGGTACGGCCGGGATGCTTGCCGCCGACGACCTCGGCCACCGTCGCATCGACCCAGCCCGGGCCTTCCTGGCCGAACAGCTCGAGCAGTTCCTTCTGCAGCTGCTCGCGACTGTCTACGATGAACAGGTCGGCCTGCTCGGCGTAGTCGCGGCCCGGTTCGGCGGTGTCGAGGGTGGCGACGACGGCGCCGGGCGCAATCCATGCCGCCTCGATCAGGGCCTTGCCGCTGTTGGTCGCGGTGAGCACCAGGTCGGCCCCGGAGACCGCGGCCTCGATGCTGTCCATGGCGCGGGCGGGAATCTTGTAGTGCGACTCGGCGCGGCTTGCCAGCGCCTCGCGGGTATGCGGCCGGCGCGAAACGACGCGCACCTCGCGCAGGTTGAAGAGTTTCGAGTAGTACTCGAGCGCGGTGGTCGCGAGGTTGCCCGCGCCGACCAGGGCCAGCACGCCGGCATCGGGCAGTGCGAGCTTGCGCGCAGCCATCACGATGGAGGCCACGGTGCGCTGCGCATAGCTCCAGGTCTCGTCGACGAAGGCCAGCGTGCGCGAGGACTCGGCATCGACCACCACCACGTAGCGGGTCGCATTGCTCGAGTTCTCTTCCGTCGACAGGTGCGCCACCACGCGGAAGCCGGCGATCGACAGCGGGTCGAGGATGCAGGCCTTCAGGTGGTAGTGGTTCTCGTGCACGTCGCGCATGTTCATGTTGCGCGGCGACGGCCAGCGGATCTTTCCTTCCGCGTCCCAGGCCACCACGCGCTCGATCTGCTCGATGACATCCTGCGAGGTGAGCAGCGACTGGCACTGGCTGGAGGTCAGGTAGATGGGCGGGTTCTGCATGGCGGGGCTCGCATTGTCTGGAGGCAAGGTGCCAAGTCTACCTTCAAGCCCCAGGCACCATGCTATCTTCCCGTGATCACAGTTTGCAGCTAAAGCGGGGGGATGCGATGACGCTGGGGGTCTACTTCGACGGGTTCTGTCCTACCCGCGAGATGCTCGAGGTCGCGCAGGCGGCCGAGCAGGCGGGGGCCGACAGCCTCTGGTTCGCGCAGCACATGGGCTTTCGCGAGGCCATTGTCTGGGCGACGGCTGCGGTCAGCGTGACCTCCTCCATCCGGCTGGTGCCCACGGCCATCAGCCCCTATCTCTGGCCGCCGCTGCCGGTGGCCATGTCGATGTCTACGCTCGCCGAATACGCGGGGCCGCGCACCTCGCTGGCCGTTTCGGTCGGCAACGTGCTCAACCTCGCCGAGTCCGGCGCCGAGCCGGTCAAGCCGGTGCGCGTGATTCGCGAATACGTGCAGATGCTGCGCGCGCTGTGGGCGGGCGAGCCGGTGCAGGCCGATGGCGAGATCCACCGCCTGCGCGGCGCGAAGATGATGTTCGAGCGCGGCATCCAGTGCCCGCTGTACGTCGCCTCCACCGGCCCGCAGGTGCTCAGGCTCGCCGGAGAGATCGGCGACGGCATCCTGCTGTCGGGCGCCCTCACGCTCGATTCCTGCCGTTCGATGCTGACGCATGTGGACGCCGGCATCGCCGTCGCGGCCCGCGACCCGAAGTCGGTACGCAAGGCGGGGTTCATCCTGCTGTCGATCGCCGAAGACGGCCATGTCGCGCGCCAGGAGATGCTGCGCAAGCTCGCGTTCCTGTTCCGCAGCAAGGGCCATGCCGCGAACATCGCGACGGCGAACCTGGGCATCGATCACCCGGCGATCATGTCCGCCTATGCACGGCACGAGCCCGAGGCGGCGCTGCAGTACCTGCCTGAAGCCGCTGCCACCACCTTCGCGGTATCCGGCACGCCGCGCGAGTGCCGCGACCAGCTCGCGGCCTATCTCGCCTCCGGCATGGATGAGCCCATCGTCGAGGTGACCGGGACGCCTGAGCAGCGGCGACTGGCGATCGAACTGATCCGCGATGTGTGCGGCAAGGCAGGGGGACGATGAACATGCGGGGCAAAGCCTCCGGGCGCCTGGGAATACGGTTCGAAGGTTTCGAGGGGCTCGACGAAGCGCGGGCACTGGCGGTCGCGGCCGAGGCGGCCGGGGCTTCGAGCATCTGGATGACGCAGCACCTGGGCGGGCGTGATGCGCCCACGCTGGCAACGATCATCGCCTCCGGCACCCGGCGCATCCGGGTGGTGCCGTCCAACCTGTCCCCGTTCATCTCGCACCCGACCACGGTGGCGATGATGCTGGCCACGCTCTCGGAGTTCGCGCCCGGCCGGGTCGCGGCGTCGATCGGCATCGGCAACCCACTCGACCTGTCGCAGTCCGGCGCGGTGGTCGAGAACGCGGAGGATGCGGTGTGCGATTTCGTCGGTGCGCTCGACCGGCTGTTCGAGCGCAAGCCGGTCGAGCTTGCCGGCCGCACCTTCCGGCTGGGCGGTGCGAAGCTGAACGTCGCCGCTGGCGCCGCGATCCCCGTCTACATAACCTGCCTCGAGCCGAAGATGGCGCGCCGCGCAGGTGCGACCTCGGCCTGGCTGCAGCTGTCGGCCGGCTTCTCGCCGGCTTTCGCCGGCGCCTGTGTCGAGGCGTTCGACGACGGCGCTGCGAACGCCGGCATCGACGCGTCCAGCCGGCCTCGTGCCTGCTTTGCCTACTTCGGAACCGACGAACGCGAATCGTTCGAAGGCGTACGGCGCAAGCTGGCGTACCTGTTCCGCAACCGGCTGATGGCCGAGAACATCCGGCTGTCGGGCCTGCCGATCGACCAGCCGGCGATCATCGACTGCATCGCACGGCGCGACCTCGAGGCGGCGACGAGGCTGGTGCCCGATGCCGCGGTGGAGGCGTTCGCCGTCACCGGCAGCCTGTCCACCTGCGTCGCGACCGTGCGCCGATTCTTCGATGCCGGCATCGACGAGATGCTGATCAACGTCGGCTCGACCGAGGCTGAACGCAGGGCGGCGTTCGAACTGATCGCGGCGGTCAATGGAGCGGTGGCCTGATGATGAAGATCTACGGGCGCGCGAGTTCGTCCAACGTGCAGAAGGTTACCTGGTGCTGTGACGAACTGGGCATCGGTCACGAGCGCATCGACATGGGCCGCGAGTTCGGCGGCAACCGCGAGGCCCCCTACCTCGCCATGAACCCGAACGGCACCATCCCGACCCTCGTCGAGGACGACGGCTTCGTGCTCTGGGAGTCGAACGCGATCCTGCGCTACCTGGCGAAGCGCCACGGCCCGCCCGGCTTCTATCCCGGCCATCCGACACGTGCGGCGATCGCCGAGCAATGGATGGACTGGCAGCTGAACAGCCTCAACGTCGCATTCACCCCGATGTTCCACGGGCTGGTGCGGCAGAAACCGGAAGAACGCGACCAAGCTTCGGTCGAGCGTTCCATCGCCGACACCCAGCGCCACCTCGCCATGGTCGACCGGCACCTGCAGGGTTCGCGATTCGTCGCCGGCGACACGTTCACCGTCGCCGACATCCCGATTGGCATCTACGCTTACCGCTGGCATGCGTTCGATGGCATCGCGCGCGAGCCGTTGCCCGCGTTCGAGCGCTGGTACGGTGAACTGCGGCAGCGGCCGGCGTTCCGCGAGCGGGTGATGGTGCCGATGGTCTGACCGGGTCCTGCGCCTGCGCCGTACCCGGCCGCCGCTATTCCTGCGGCACGCCCGCCGCACGCATCGTCTGGGTCCAGAGCGGGATATCAGCCCGGATCTGCGCATCGAATTCCTTCGGCGTGGACGGCCGCGGTTCCAGCCCGTCGGCCGCGAAGCGCTCGCGGATCGCAGGCGAACGCAGGATCTCGCCGGTCGCCCGGTTGAGCTTCTCGACGATCGCGGCCGGCATGGCCGCCGGTCCGGACAGACCGTACCAGGGCTCCATGTCGAACCCCGCGACGCCCGCCTCGATCATCGTCGGCAGTTGCGGGTACTGCGTGCCACGCTGCGCACCGGTGGATGCCAGAACGCGCAGCTTGCCGCTGTTGACGAACGGGAAGTGGCTGGTGCCGGCGGTGAAATTGAGGTCGACCTGGCCGGTCTGCTGTTCCACCAGCGCCTGCGAGGTCGACTTGTACGGGATGTGCAGGATGTCGACCTTCGTCTTGCTGCGAAACAGTTCGGCCGCCAGGTGCTGGGTCGAACCGACGCCCAGTGACGCATAGGTCAGCTTGCCCGGACGCGCACGTGCGAGGGCGATCAGCTCCTGCACGGTCTGCGCGGGCACCGACGGATGCACGAACAGGTAGAGCGGCGTCGTGAACAGCATCGAGATCTGCGTGAAGTCGCGCAGTGCATCGTATGGCGGCTTCTTCCGCAGCACCGGCGTCAGCACCTGGCTGTCCTGTGTCGATACGAACAGGGTATGCCCGTCCGGCGACGCGCGCCGGGCTGCCTCGCCGGCGATCGTGCCGCCGCCACCGGGGCGGTTGTCGATCACCACCGGCTGCCCGAGCTTCTCGGCGAGTTGCTGTCCGTAGACGCGCGCGACGATATCCACCAGGCCACCCGGCGCCCGGGGAACGATCAGCCGCACCACGCGGTCTGGATAGGCGGCGGCCGTGGCGCTCGCGGCGAGTGTCGGCGCGGACGATGCTGCAAGGGTGGAGAGGAGTACGGGAAGGCTGATGGCTGAGACACTTGCACGCATGGACGTCCCCGGTTTCTTGGCGGCACGGCCATTGTGCCGGAGTAAATGCCACGCCGGAAGGCAGCTACGACGGCAATCAGGCGTGCCGCACCTTCAGCAGCCTGGCAGCCTGGTCACGCATGCCGGGGCGAACATTGCCGGTCAGTGCGACCGCCGGGCCAGCATCGAGCATCCGCTCGAACAGCTGGCGCACCTTCGCACCGGTGACCGAAGCGATGCGGTCGAGCCATTCTTCGTGGCTGCGCGCGCGGCCGAGCGTGAACAGGTCCAGCGCTGCGTCTTCGAGCCGGCGTCCGGCGCGCTCGAGCGTGCGCAGCCGTGCGACGAGTACCTGGTTGCGCGCGCGGCGCAGTTCCGCGGGATCGATGCGGGCCGCATGATCGTGCAGGATCTTCGCGAGCTCACCCAGCAGAGCCTCGACGTTGGCCGGCGACGTCGAGGCCTCGACCATGAACTGGCCCCAGCTGTCCATCACGTCGGCCGAGCAATCGGCGTGGTATACGAGGCCGAGGCGTTCCCGCAGGTGGTGCAGCAGCGGCGAGCTCATGCCTTCGCCCAGCACGGCGGCGGCGACACGGGCGGTCGGATCGTCCGCGCGCAGCGAAGCGATCGGAAACCCCGCGACCAGGTGGGTCTGGCTGCTGCCGGTGACGCGGCGTGCGCGCAGGCCACCGATGAACGCCGGCGGCGCGATCGTGTTCTCTTCGCCGCGCGGCATCGACGCGAACGCCTTCGTCATCGCGGCGATCGCGGCGTCCGGATCAATGTCGCCGATCACGCCCGCGACGACATTCGCGCCGGAATACTGGCGCGCGACATGCCGGACGAGGTCGTCGCGCGTGAAGCGCGAGATCGTCCGTGCGGTGCCGATCACCGGACGCGCCACCGGATGCGCGCCGAAGCTCGCCTCGTCGAACAGGCGGTAGGCAGTGGCGACCGGATCGTCCTGATCGTCGGCGAGTTCGGCCAGCAGCACGGTGCGCTCGCGCTCGAGTTCCGCCTCGGGATAGGTGGCATGGCGCACGATGTCGCCGAGCATCCCGATCATCGCGACCGCATCGCGCGGCATGCCGTACATGTAGTAGGCGGTGTGGTCCTTGTCGGTATGCGCGTTCACGTCCGCGCCCAGGCGCTCGGCGTCGAGGTTGATCCGGCGGGCATCGCGCCTGGGCGTGCCCTTGAACGCCATGTGCTCGATCACATGGCTGATGCCGTTGTCCCGCGCCGGTTCGTGGGCACTGCCCGAGCGCACGAACACGCTCACCGAAGCGGTGTGCAGGCCGGGGGCGCGTATTGCGAGCAGCCGCGCGCCGTTGGCGAGGGTCGTGAAGGGCAGGGATGCGGTGGCTGGGGCGGGGCGGGCGGTTCTGATCGGGCGGATCCTGTCTGGCGGGGCCTGATGCTATCGTACTAAGCCTAAAGATTTCCGCCGGCCTGCCGATGTCGCAGCCGTACGCGCCGGATATCGGCGCACGGAACTCGCATCGGGGAGACGAATGAAAAAGTCCGTAAAGATCGCCGTGTTCACGCTCGGTGGCATCGCAGTCATCGCCGCCGGATGGGCCGGCGCGAGCATCTATGCGGGCCGGATCGCCGCCGCTGAAATGCGCAGCCTGGCTGCGCGCGCGCCGGGCGGCTCCGGGGTGAGCATCGCCGCCGCGCGCCACGACACCGGGCTGTTTTCGTCCGGCGGAACCTTCGAAGTACGCTTCGACGAGCACTGCGACACGACCGGGGTCACCGGCGGGATCGCGCTGAAGGTCGACTATCGCGTGTCGCACCTGCTGCGCCCGGGGTCGATGATGGACTTCGACTGGACCATGGTGCCGTCCGGCGAAGTCGGTGCGGCACTGTCCAAGGTCACCACTGGCGCGCTCCGGATGGACGGGCAGGGAACCGTGGGCTACGGACGGCAGGTCGTGTCGAGCCTCGCGATGCCCGAACTCGTCCTCGGCAGCGGTGCGCAGGCGATGCGCGTGTCGGCCGGCAGCGGCCAGGTGACGCTCGCCGGCAGTGCCTTCGGCATGCAGTGGAAGACCGAACGCATCGCCGGTCGCGGCGCAGGCAAGGCGCTCGAGGTGTCGAACCTCGGGATCGAGGTCGATCTCAAGGATCGTGTGCGCGGTACCGGCAGCATGGTGTTGAGCATCGATCGGGTCGGCACCGGATTGGGCACGGCCGAAGGCTTTCGCCTGGTGACCGCGGCCGCCGAACGTGGCGACCGGACCGATGTGACGATCACGCCGAGCCTGCGTGCCTTCACCATGCCGGGGCAGACGGCGAGCGACCTGTCGATGCAGATCTCGCTGCGCGACCTGCATACCGGCAGTCTGGATGCGATCCAGCAGATCGGCCGCGAGAGCTGCGGCTTCAAGTCGATCAAGGCCGAAGAAGCGCAGAAGCTGCGCGCGGCGGTGCGTACCGCGCTGACGGGCGGCCTGTCGCTGGGGATCACCGAGGTCAAGGGCAGTATTGGCGATGGCAGCCTTGAAGGCTTCCTGAAGGTCGAGCTCAAGCAGGCCGCGCAGGCCGCGGTGGTGGCCGTCGGCGCCGAGCCAGTCGCGATCGAGCTGGCGAACCTGCTGGCCTCGAGCGGCGAGATCACGGTCAAGGGCAATGCGATCAATGCCGGGCAGCGCCAGATGGCGGTCGGCATGGGCGTGGCCACAGAAGTGCCCGGTGGTCTGAAGGCGACGTTCGAGTACGCCGATGGGCTGTTCAAGGCCAATGGTCGGGTGTTCGATGGCAGCGCGGTGCAGGTTGCACTGTCGACGGCGGATCGCCGCCTGAACACGTTCCTCGGGGTATCAATGCCTGCGCGGGGCGAGTCCAGGGCAGGACAGACGCCTGGGCCCGATGCGTCGAGCGCCGCCGACCTGGCTGCCCCCGCCCCGGCTCAGGCGCGAGCTCCGCTGGAAAACTCGGCCTCGGCCCGGCCGGTGGTCAACGCGGTTGCGCCGCTACCGGTGAATCCGGCCAAACCCGCGAAACCCGCCAACCTTGTCAATTCGGCAGCGCCTTCCGGTGCGAACAATGCGGCTGGTGCGCCGAACACATACCCCGTAAACAATTCCCGGTGAGTACATCCATGAAGCAACGATCCTTGCATGCAACCGCCGTCGCGGCGGCTGTCGCCGGCCTGCTTTCGGGCATGGCTACCGGTCTCCTGGCCCAGCCGGCGGCGGTCGCGTTGCCCAAGACCGGCAGCTGCCCCAGCGGCTACTCGACCAGCGGCAACTACTGCGCGCCCAACAGCGGCGCTCGCTTCGCGCTGCCCAAGGTCGGCAGTTGCCCGAGCGGCTACTCGACCAGCGGTGACTATTGCCTGGCCAACCAGGGTGCCAGGCATGCGATGCCGAAAACCGGCAGCTGCCCGAGCGGCTACTCGACCAGCGGCGATTACTGCCTGAGCTCGCGCTGAACTCGCGCTGAGCGATCCCGGGGCCGGCCGCCATCGTCTGGCGATCACTGCGATAATCATCATCGCGCCGTCCGCCGTCCCTGCGCCGTCCCCGAAAAGGAAGCTGCCCATGCCGTCCGGTTCTGCATCCACGCGCAGGTTCGCCCTGGCGATGACCCTTGCGACCTCCCTGCCGCTGCTGTCCTCGGCCGGGTACGCGCAGGCGTTCCCTGAAAGGCCGCTGCGTGTGGTCGTGCCGTACGGCCCGGGCGGTGGCACCGACAACCTGCTGCGCGTGATCGGCCCGGCCGCGGGCGCGACGCTCGGCCAGCCGGTGGTACTCGACAACCGGCCCGGCGGTGCATCGATCATCGGCACCGAACTCGTGGTGAAAGCGGCAGCCGATGGCTACACGCTGCTG
>CAMDXD010000105.1 GCA_945877995.1 Bordetella parapertussis | reverse complement strand
CATAGACCACTCCTTGTCATCACTTGCGCAGCCAGCTTTGCAACCAGCGACCGCACCGGGATGCGCTCGATCACCTCGGCGGCGAACGCGTAGGTGAGCAGCTTGCGCGCCTGCTCGAGCGCAAGCCCGCGGCTGGCCAGGTAGAACAGTTCATCACCGTCGAGCTGACCCACGGTTGCGCCATGCGCCGCCTTCACGTCGTCGGCGAAGATCTCGAGTTGCGGCTTTGCATTGATCTGAGCCTTCGGCGACAGCAGCAATCCGCGGCTCTGCTGGGCAGAATCGGTGCGCTGGGCGTCGGGCCGCACCAGGATGCGACCGTTGAAGACGGCGTGCGACCCGCCGTCGCAAACGCACTTGTGCAGTTGCCGGCTGGTGCCGTGCGGCTTTGCATGGTCGAGCAGCGTATGCGAATCGGAATGCTGGCGCGCGTCGAGCAGCGCCAGCCCGTCGAGCTGTGCGTGCGCGCCCTCGCCGGCGAGCGTCGCCGTCAGGTCGAGCCGGGACAGCCGGGCACCGATATCCAGGCTGACCGAGCGGTAGCGCCCGTCGCGTGCCACCGACACCGCGCGCCGGCCGACATGGAAGCTCACGCCGTTCTCGCGTTGCAGCCGTACATGGTGCAACGAGGCATTGGCCTCGACCACACACTCCGCGACTGCGTTGGTGAACACGATGGATTCGCCGAGCGACACATATTCCTCGACCACGGTCAATTCGCAGCCTGCCCCGGCAACCACCAGCACCCGGGGCTGCAGCGCAACCGGGGCGGGCTTGCCGGTGGACAGGAACAGCAGGTGCACTGCGCCCGGGACCTGCACGCCGCTGGCGCATACCACTGCGGCCCCGTCGGACAGGCGTGCAGTGTTCACCGCGCTGAAGAAATCGGATTCGAACGCCGCATGCCGTCCGAGATGCGCACGCACCACCTCGTCGGTGCCGGAGGCGACACTGGCGGCAAGCACCCCTGACAGCGGCAGCACCCGCAGGCCCGCCGGCAGAGCGCTGGTGTCCGACAGCCCCGGCGCGAACATGCCATCGACGAACACCAGCCGGGCACCGGCGGCCTCGGCGATCAGCATCGGCTGCAGGGCTGACGCGTCCGGGAGCGCAGCGGGGCCCGACTCGACCAGCCAGGACTGCCGGGCGAGCTGTGCGACGTCGGTGAAGCGCCAGGCTTCGTCGCGTGGCGTCGGCACGGGCAGGCGGCCGGCAGCCGTACGCGCGGCCTGCAGGACGTCCGCGAGCCACGCAGCACCGCCGTGGGCCGGAACCGGCGCCAGCCCGGCGGTGCCAAGCGAGGGCAAAGGAACGCTGGCGGTGCTCATGGAACGCCCCGCGCGAGCGCACCTGCAGGCCTGCCGGAATGCATCATGCCGGCCACGATCAGGCCGCCTGCCGCGCGCCGGTCACCCAGTCATAGCCGCGGCTCTCGAGTTCGAGCGCGAGCGACCGGTCGCCGCTCTTCAGGATGCGACCATCCGCCATGACGTGCACATGGTCGGGCACGATATAGTTCAGCAGCCGCTGGTAGTGCGTGATCATCACGATCGCGCGCGCCGGGCTGGCGAGTGCGTTGACCCCGCCGGCGACGATGCGCAGCGCATCGATGTCCAGACCGGAATCGGTCTCGTCGAGGATGGCGAGCTTCGGCTCGAGGATCGCCATCTGCAGGATCTCGTTGCGCTTCTTCTCGCCGCCAGAGAAGCCGTCGTTCACGCTGCGGTCGAGGAAGCTCGGGTCCATCTCGACGAGCTTCGCCTTCTCGCGCACCAGGTCGTCGAACTCGAGCGGATCGAGTTCGTCGCGTCCATCCTCGGTCGCCTTCGCGTTGTAGGCGAGGCGAAGGAACGCGCTGTTGGTCACCCCGGGAATCTCGACGGGATACTGGAACGCGAGGAACACGCCGGCCCGGGCGCGCGCATCCGCGGGCAGGTCGAACAGGTTGCGCCCCTCGAACAGCACCTCGCCGGCGGTGACCTCGTACGCAGGATGGCCAGCCAGCACCTTGGAGAAGGTGCTCTTGCCGGAACCGTTCGGGCCCATGATAGCGTGCACTTCGCCGGCACGCACGGTCAGGTCGAGCCCCTTCAGGATCGGCACGCCGTTGACCGTTGCATGGAGGTTTCGGACTTCGAGCAGCGTCGCTGCGTTGGCGTAGATCATCCTACGGATCCTTCGAGCTTGAGGCCCAGCAGCTTGGTCGCCTCGACGGCGAATTCCATCGGCAGGTGGATGAACACGTCGCGGCAGAAGCCGTTGATGATCATCGAGATCGCCTGTTCGGCATCGACCCCGCGCTGGGCAAAATAGAAGAGTTGTTCCTCGCCGATCTTCGAGGTCGTGGCCTCGTGCTCGACGATGCTGGCCGGGTTCTGCACGGTCAGGTACGGGAAAGTGTTCGCCGAGCAGCGGTCGCCGATCAGCATCGAATCGCACTGGGAATAGTTACGCGCACCGTCGGCCGAGGCGCCGATCTTCACCAGCCCGCGGTAGCTGTTGCTCGAGCGGCCCGCCGAGATGCCCTTGGAGACGATCTTGCTGCGGGTGTTCTTCCCGACATGGATCATCTTGGTGCCGGTGTCGGCCTGCTGCATGTGGTTGGTCAGCGCGACCGAGTAGAACTCGCCCGACGAACCTTCGCCGAGCAGAACGCAGCTCGGGTACTTCCAGGTGATCGCCGAACCGGTCTCGACCTGCGTCCACGAGATCTTGGAATTGCGGCCCTGGCACAGCCCGCGCTTGGTGACGAAGTTGTAGATGCCGCCGACGCCGTTCTCGTCGCCGGCGTACCAGTTCTGCACGGTCGAGTACTTGATGTCTGCATCATCGAGCGCGACCAGTTCCACCACCGCTGCATGCAGTTGGTTGGTATCGAACTTGGGCGCGGTGCAGCCCTCAAGGTAGCTGACCGATGCGCCCTCTTCGGCAATGATCAGCGTGCGTTCGAACTGTCCGGAATCCTGCGTGTTGATCCGGAAATACGTCGACAGGTCCATCGGGCACTTGACGCCCTTCGGGATGAACACGAACGAGCCGTCGGTGAACACCGCGGAATTGAGCGCCGCATAGAAATTGTCTGCCGTGGGCACCACGCTGCCCATGTACTTTCGGATCAGTTCCGGATGGTCGCGCACCGCCTCGGAGATCGAGCAGAAGATGATGCCGACTTCGGCCAGCTTCGCCTTGTAGGTGGTGGCCACCGAGACCGAGTCGAAGATCACGTCGACCGCGACGCCGGCAAGGGCCGCGCGCTCGTTCATCGGCACGCCCAGTTTCTCGAACGTCCTCAGCAGTTCAGGATCGACCTCGTCCATGGAGGCGAGCTTCTTCTTCGGCTTGGGCGCCGAGTAATAGATGATGTCCTGGTAGTCGATCGGCGCATGCGACACGTTCTGCCAGGTCGGCTCGGTCATCGTCAGCCAGTGTCGGTAGGCCTCGAGCCGGAACTGCAGCAGCCAGTCGGGTTCGCCCTTCTTTGACGAGATCATGCGGATCACGTCCTCGGACAGACCGCGTGGCGCGGTCTCCGATTCGATGTCGGTGACGAAGCCGTGCTTGTACGGCTGGCTGACGAGTTGCTGAAGGACTGCGCTCATGGATGCTCCGCGGTCGTCGGTTACCGGACGGTCACACGATCTTGGGTCGTGACGACCATCCTGCGGCTATTCCCTAGTGGAACAGTCGGGATTATCTTATTGTTGACCAATTCGATCAAGAATGCCCGGCGTGTCCGTGCGGGACCGCGCCAGGCCTGCGCTGCTCAGACGTTGAACGACTCGCCGCACCCGCATTCGCTCTTGGCGTTCGGGTTCTCGAAGTGAAAGCTCTCGTTCAGCCCCTTGCGCACGAAATCGACCGAGGTGCCATCGAGAAACGGCAGGTTCTTGCGCTCGACCAGCACCTGCGCCTCGTGCGACACGAAGCGTTCGTCTTCGGGACCGACTTCCGTGGCGATGTCGAACGTGTAGGCGAGGCCGGAACAGCCGACCTTCTTCACGCCCAGCCTGAGGCCGATGCCGCCCGCCTTGTCGACCTGCCGGCGGATGTGCTTTGCCGCGTTCTCGGTGAGGGTGATTGCCATGCTGCGCTCCTTCGTCTTTCGTTGTCTGCCGGCGCCGCGCTCAGACGGCCATGGCCGTGAGGCGCTGCAGCCGGCCTGCCACCGCCGCCACGGCCGCCGCGAAATCGCGTATCTGCTGCGCGTCATTGTCCGGCCCGAGGCTGACCCGTACTGCGCCGCGCGCAAGATCCGGGACCACCCCCATCGCCAGCAGCGTCGCGGAAGGTTCGGTACTCCTGCTCGAGCAGGCCGAACCGCTCGCCGCGCAGAAACCGAGCCGGTCGAGTTCGATCACCAGCGTTTCGCCGTCGATGCCATCGAGCGCAAAACAGGTCGTGTTCGACACCCGCGGCGCCGAGCGCCCGAAAACCGTCGCAGCGGCTGCAGCCAGCCGGGCGTCGAGCTCGTCACGCAGGGCCGTGCAGTGGGCCTCGAAGGCTGCCAGGCGCGCGACCGCAAGGTCGCACGCAGCACCAAAGCCGACGATCGCCGGGACGTTCTCGGTGCCGGAACGCATGCCCGACTCGTGCCCCCCGCCATGCAGCAGCGGCTTGAGCTCGATGCGCTTGTCGAGGACCAGCGCGCCGGCACCCTTGGGCCCGCGCAGCTTGTGCGCCGACACGGTCAGGCCATGGACGCCGAGCGCCTCGAAGTCGACCGGCACCTTGCCCAGGGCCTGCACGGCATCGCTATGCATCCAGGCCCGGGCCTCGCGCGCCCGCGCGGCGATCGCCGCGACCGGTTGCAGCACGCCGGTCTCGTTGTTGGCAAGCATCGTGGACACGATGCCGGTCGGCAGGCGCAGCGCGGCGCCAAGGTCGCCGAGGTCCGCGACCCCGTGGGCGTCCACGGCCAGCCGGCGCAGCGTCCATCCGGCACGGACGAGGTCCCTCGCCGGCATCGCAACGCACGGATGGTCGATCGCGCTCACCACGATCTGCTGCGGCCGGAGCATGGCAGCAGCGCCCTTGATGAACAGGTTGTTGGCCTCGGTGCCACCGCTGGTGAACACGACCTGCGACGGGCGTGCGCCCACCGCGGCGGCGACCTGCTCACGCGCGCGGTCGACGGCACGCCTGGCGACCGTGCCCATTTCGTGGCGGCTAGATGCATTGCCGTGCTGCTGTCGCAGGAACGGCAGCATCGCCTCCAGCACCGATTCGTCGATCGGGGTGGTCGCGTTGTGGTCGAGGTAGACCAGTGCGTTCACGACAGCCCGACCACCGCGCCGAGATCGCGTGCCAGCGACTCGCGCCGCTCGCGCAACTTGATCACATGGGTGTCGTTGGCACGTTCGCGCTGCGTATCCACGAGCTGCTTCAGGCTGATGGCGCGCAGATAGTCGAAGATATGCGAGTTCAGACTGGCCCACAGATCGTGGGTCAGGCACTTCTGGTCGTCGTGGCAGTTCTCGCGGCCGCCGCACTGGGTGGCGTCGATCGGTTCGTCGACGGCGAGGATGATATCGGCGACCGACATATCGTCGAGCGAGCGGGTCAGCTTGTAGCCGCCGCCCGGGCCGCGCACGCTGTCGACGAGATGGTGGCGCCGCAGCTTCCCGAACAACTGCTCGAGATAGGACAGCGAGATCCGCTGGCGGTTGCTGATCTCGGCGAGCGTGACCGGCTGGCCGCCATAGCGCAGGCCTAGATCGATCATCGCAGTCACCGCAAACCGTCCTTTAGTCGTCAATCGCATGCCGGCCTCCGCTATCGGGAACAAGGTTCCAGCGACCAATGGTACTTAAACCCGATCAATTTGGTCAACTATAGGCGAGCTGTCCGCGTTTCAATCTCTGCCCCGGCAAGTCGCCGCAGCGGGAGCCCCGAGGCGGTCTATCGGGACGGCGTGTCGCCGGCGGCAGCGCGCGCCGCCTCCGCCGCGGCGAGTACCCCGCGCAGGATGTTCACTTCCTCCTGCTCCAGCCGGGCCTTGCGCGCCAGCCGGGCGATGCGCTCCATGAGTCGGCTCGGCCGGCCGGGCACCAGGAAATCGAGCGCGACCAGCGTGCGCTCGGCATGGTCCAGCAACTGGACCATCTGCTCATGCGTGGCCAGCGGCGAGTCGAGGCTGTCGTCCGGGCGCGCGCCATCCTCGCCCGCCGCCGTGAGGGCCGCCATGCGCAGTTCGTAGCAGAGCACCTGCACCGCCGCGCCCAGGTTCAGCGACCCGTACTCGCCGCCGGTCGGAATGCGCACGAGGAAGTCGCAGCGGTTCACGTCGACCCGCGCAAGACCGTTGGTCTCGTTGCCGAAGACCAGCGCCACCTCGCCATGGGCGGCGAGGTCCAGCAGCCGTGGCATCAGCATGCGTGGCGGCATCGATACCGGCGCATGGTCACGCGGACGCGCGGCGACCGCGACCGCGACCACGCAGCCGGCCACCGCCGAGTCGAGGTCCGGATGCAAGCCGACCGCATCGATCAGGTCACGGGCACCAGAGGCTCGCCGGTAGGCTTCATCGTCCGGAAACCGCTCGGGCGTGACCAGGCACAGGCGGGACAGGCCCATCGTCTTCATCGCCCGGGCCGCGGCGCCGATGTTGCCCGGATGGCGGGGGGAATGCAGCACGACGCGCACGCGCGACAGACGCTCCAGGGGCGACAGGGAGGGATCGGTCGCCAAGGGTGCTAGACTCCGCCGCCTTCGTCACCATGCCTGGCGTAACCCGCCAACACCCCGGGCCCGCGGGCTCCGCGGACTGCGCGCCCCGAAAGGCCACCATGCTGCACCCGATGCTCAATACTGCGGTCAAGGCCGCCCGCCGTGCCGGCGCGATCATCAATCGTGCCTCGCAGAACCTCGACGTGCTGACCGTGCGCAGCAAGTCGCCGAACGACTTCGTGTCCGAAGTCGACCGCGATGCCGAGGCCGCGATCATCGACGTGATCAACAAGACCTACCCGGACCATGCAATCCTGGCGGAAGAGAGCGGAAGTTCGGGACAAGGCGAGTACGAGTGGGTGATCGATCCGCTCGACGGTACCACCAATTTCCTGCACGGCATGCCGCACTATGCAGTCTCGATCGCGCTGCGCCACAAGGGCGTGCTGACTCACGGGGTGATCTACGACCCGGTGCGCAACGAGCTGTTCACCGCATCGCGCGGCGCCGGCGCCTTCCTGAACGACCGGCGCATCCGGGTGAGCCGGCGCACGCAGATGGCCGACTCGCTGATCGGTACCGGCTTCCCGTTCCGCGAACTGTCCGACTTCGACAGCTACCTCGGCATGCTGAAGGCGGTGATGCCCAGGTGCGCAGGCATCCGCCGCGCCGGCGCCGCGTCGCTCGACCTCGCATACGTGGCGGCGGGCCGCTTCGATGGGTTCTGGGAATTCGGGCTGTCGCCGTGGGACATCGCCGCCGGTGCGCTGATGGTGTCCGAATCCGGCGGGCTGATCGGCGACGCGTGCGGCGAACCGGGCTACCTGGAGTCCGGCGCCGTCATCGCCGGCACGCCAAAGGTGTTCGGACAATTGCTCACCGCGCTCGCGCCGCACCTGCCGGCGCGCTATCGCCCGGTCCGTACGAGCGAAACAGTGGCATCGCAGCCAGCCGCCCCCTCGCCGGACGCCTGACGCCGGAAGGAAGCCTGGTGCCGGGCGCCTTGCGCTCCTCAGACCTGGACCCTCGCAAGCGTTTCGTTCATTCCCGCGGCCACCGCCGCAAGCACCTGCGAGGCATCGGCGATGCCGCGCACCGCAGACGCGCTGCTCTCGGACATCAGCGCGATCTGTTCGACGTTGCGCGCGATATCGTGAGCCGCGCTCGACTGCTCTCGGGTCGCCAGTTCGATCCCGCCGATCAGCCCCAGGCTGGCCGCTGTCGACGCCTTGATGCCCTCCAGGGCCTGCCCGGTCGCGACCACCTGCCCGACACTGACATGGACCTGCGCATCACCGGCCTTGATACCCTCGAGGGCGGCCCTGGTTTCGCTGTTCAGCGCGGCGATGATGCCGACGATCTCCGCCGTAGACTGGTTGGTGCGTTCGGAAAGCTTGCGTACTTCGTCCGCCACGACCGCGAAGCCACGCCCCTGCTCACCCGCCCGTGCCGCCTCGATCGCCGCGTTCAGGGCGAGCAGGTTGGTCTGGCTGGCAATGCCGGAGATCACCGCGACGATCTTGCCGATCTCGGCAGCCGAGGCGGACAGACGCTGCACGGTCATGGCCGTGCTCTTTACCGTATCGGCCAGTGCTTGAATGTCATCTGCAGCACGGCGCGACATGTCGATCCCGTGTTCTGCATCGGCCGCACTGGCACGCGCCGCCAGCGTTGCCTTTTCGACGTTGCCTGCGACCTCACCGATCGCCACTGTCACCTGCTCCACGGCCGCTGCGGTGGAGGCGACGGCATGGCTCACCACGCTCGCCTCGCGGGCGACGCTGTCGCTGGCTCCGGCGACCGACCGCGATTGCATGCCGGTGTCGCGCGCCGCCTGCTGCACATTGATCAGGATCGCCTGCAGGTTTGCCATCATGGCGTTGTACGCGTCGGCCACGCGGCCCAGTTCGTCGCGGCGCGCCAGGCGCACCACCCGGCGCAGGTCGCCGTCGCGCTGGGTGGCACCCATCGCGTCGCGGAGGCTCCCAAGATCGCTCAGCAGGCGGCCCACCACGCCGAACCCGAGGTAGCCGGACAGCAGCAGGACGGCGGCGAAGGCCACCGACAGTTCCACCGCCAGCCCGACCGGCAGGCCACCGTCGAGCGCGGACAGCGCGACGAGGCTGCGCACGAACAGGAACAGCGTCACCAGCACGCCGGCACCGATCGCGCAGCGCAGGCGGGTGCCGAGTCGCATGCCGCCGATCGCGCCCCACAGCCCCTTGCGCACGATGCGGCCCTGCTCGATGGCCAGCGGCGCGCCCTGGTCGAGCCGCTGGTAGGCGTCGGCGACATGGCGCACGATCTCAGGTGGCGCCTTGCGCCGCACCGATTCGTAGCCGACGACCTGGCCGTTCTCGCGCAGCGGCGAGGTGAACGCATGGACCCAGTAGTACCCGCCGTCCTTGCGCCGGTTCTTGATATATCCGGACCAGGGATCGCCCGCCTTGAGATTTCGCCAGAGGTCGCGGAACGCTTCCTTCGGCATGTCAGGGTGGCGCACCATGTTGTGCGACTGGCCGACCAGTTCATGGCGGCTGAAGGCGGACAGTTCAAGGAACAGGTCGTTCGCGGCGACGATGTTGCCATTGACGTCGGTGCGGCTGTAGATGAAACGGCCGTCAGGTACCTCTGTCTCTACGTCGATGACGGGCGGTTGATTGCGCATCGCAGCCTCTGCTTTATCTGGCCAGCCGGGCGCCGGGCGGTACCGATCCGGTGCCGCCCGGCGCCCGGCTTGTGTACCAGCGGCCGCGTCGCGGTCACCGGGCTTCTGGATGACGAGCGGACCGTGCTCCCGTCAGAGCCCACACACCCAGTAGTCTTATCGGCAGGCCGACGCGCGCCTTTAGCCTTGCGTTCGGTCACCGCGGTGCGCCACGGCACGGGTTTGTCGCGCCGGCATGCGCCGCCGGAACGATGACCCCGATCGACTACGCAAAGGCTGCTCGCAAGGGCTACTTGATCAGGAAATCGTGGCGCTGTTTACCTGCCGCTTCCGCCTCGCTCAGCCACCCCGGCGTCCTGCCGCGCCCGGACCACGTTTTTCCGCTTTGCGGGTCCTTGAACTTTGCTGCCACTGGCTTTTTCACGCGCGTCTTCCGGGTTGCACCGCCTTCAAGTGCGGCCCGCAACTCGCCAAGACTCACGTCATGTTTGGCCATCAACGCCAGAATGGCCTTTACAGCAGGCTGCTTGTCTTTTTTCTTCAGGGTTTCTGCTGTTTTTTGCAGCGCAGCAATGCGCTTTTGCACAGTGGCAAGGCTCAATTTGGGCATGATTTTCGTGTCTTTATTGGAATAGTTGATAACACTATGAGTATAGACAATTGCGCCTGCTATTTCACTAGCTGGTCGTTGTAATGTTATCAACGCACTCGCCATCGAATGGGGAGGGGACGAATGGCCGCAGCGAGTCTTTCTCGGCCTCGATCGCCTGCGACGGCTGCGCGTCCGAGACCTCAATCACCCCGAGCGCACCGGGCCGACCGGGCGGTGACGACTCAGTCAGTGTGCCGAATGACTCCGCTCTCCAGGTTCGAGCATCACATCGGAAAACGGCCATTCGAAGGGATCGGGGCCAACGATCCTGCCGCATGGATAGTGCACTTCTGCGCCCAGCGCCGGCGCGAGCATCGAGTGATTCACTTGCCTGCAGTCGACGGGCTTCCGCCTGCGCGTAATCTTCGTGCCCGGCTTCGACTATCCTGAGCGCGCGGGGTCTCAGGAATGAAGTTGCCGGACGACTGATTGTCGCGGTTCCCTGGCCATATCCGGATTCATGCGTGATCGAGATCTGTGGGAATGTAGGAATGTGGGACAAGGCGATCAGGCGGCGGGCAGCGCAGGCGCGCTGAGGTGGGTTGTCCACGGCCGCTGCCGGTGCGACTCAACGTCTGCATGCAGTCCGTAATCGTCCATCAACGAACGCCTGCAATGAACCTGTACAAATTCATCAAATCATGCGCCCAAGATTGAACAAAAGCGAACAACCATCCAGCAGCTGCTGCAAACCCTTTCCATCATCGATTCAGGGGCTTGCGACTTGACGCACAGCAAATACACCGCTTCGGGCGAATCGGCGAAAGCGCC
>CAMDXD010000104.1 GCA_945877995.1 Bordetella parapertussis | reverse complement strand
ATTCGACTGTCCCGGCGTGCCGTAGCCCCCGCCGCCTGGCGTCTCGATGACGAAGATGTCGCCCGGCTGCATCGGCGTCGAGTCGCAGCCTTCCAGCGCATCGATGGTGCCGTCCACCCGCCTGACGCTGTTGCGGCCGAGCGCGCCCGGCTCGCCGCCGGCCATGCCGTAGGGCGGGACACGCCGCCGGCCAGACAGGATAGCCGCGGTCATCGGCTCGAGGAATCGTATCTCGCGCAGCGCGCCGTCGCCGCCCTGCCAGCGTCCGCGTCCGCCGCTGCCACGGCGGATCTCGAAACGCTCCAGGCGCACCGGGAAGCGCCACTCCAGCACTTCGGGATCGGTCAGGCGCGAGTTGGTCATGTGGGTCTGCACCACTGCGGTCCCGTCGAAACCGCGCTCGATGCCGTCGCTTCCGGTACCCGCGGTGCCGGCACCGGAGCCGCCGGAGACGGTCTCGTAGTATTGGTGGCGATCGTTGCCGAAGGTGAAGTTGTTCATCGTGCCCTGGGATGCGCCGATAACCCCGAGCGCGCCATACAGCGTGTCGGTCAGGCACTGCGAGGTCTCGACATTGCCCGCGACCACTGCCGCCGGATAGCGCGGCCGAAGCATCGAGCCCTCCGGTATCACGAGGTCGATCGGTTTCAGGCATCCGGCATTGAGCGGGATGTCGTCATCGACCAGCGTGCGGAAAACGTAGAGTACCGCCGCGATGCAGACCGCGGACGGCGCATTGAAGTTGTTGGCGAGCTGGCCAGAGGTGCCGGTGAAATCGATCTTCGCGCGCCGCGCTGCACGGTCGATCGCGATCGACACCCGGATCACCGCACCATGGTCCATCTCGCAGCAGAAGCTGCCGTCGCACAGGCGGTCGATCACGCGCCGCACGGCTTCCTCGGCGTTGTCCTGAACGTGGTCCATGTATGCATGCACCACCTCCAGCCCGAACTGCCGCACCATCCGGTCGAGCTCGAGCACGCCCTTCTGGTTCGCCGCGATCATCGCGCGCAGGTCGCCGAGGTTCTGCTCGACGTTGCGCGATGGATACTCGCCTGACAGCAGCAGCGATCGCGTCTCGTCCTCGCGCAACGTTCCCTGGTCGACCAGCAGGAAGTTGTCGATCAGCACGCCTTCCTCTTCGACGCGCGTGCTGTCGGGCGGCATCGAGCCGGGGGTGATGCCGCCGACGTCGGCATGGTGGCCGCGCGAGCCGACGTAGAACAGGATGCGCGGCGCGGCGCCCGCAGTGTCGCCGGCGGTGTCGAACACCGGCGTGATCACCGTGATGTCGGGCAGGTGCGTGCCACCGTGGTAGGGATCGTTCAGCATGAACACGTCGCCCGGGCGCATGCGGCCGGCGTTGCGCTCGATCACGGCCTTCACGCTCTCGCCCATCGAGCCCAGGTGCACCGGCATGTGCGGTGCATTGGCGATCAGCTGTCCGTGCTGGTCGAACAGCGCGCAGGAAAAATCCAGACGCTCCTTGATGTTGACCGAGCAGGCGGTATTGGCGAGCGTCAGGCCCATCTGTTCTGCGATCGCCATGAACAGGTTGTTGAAGATCTCCAGCATGATCGGGTCGGCGCGGGTGCCGATCGCGGTGCGCGCGGGCCGCTCGACGACACGATCGAGCAGCAGCTCGCCGCCGGGCAGGGTGCGCGCCGACCAGCCGGGCTCGACCACCGTCGTGCCGTTGGCTTCGGCGATGATGGCCGGGCCGTCGACTCGTGCGCCTTCGGCCAGTGCGTCGCGCACGACCACTGGGGTGTCTTGCCAGCGGCCATCGCTGTACATCGGCACCACCGCGACCGGCGCGGGTGTACCGGCGTCCGCCAGCGGCGGTGCGCCTGCCACGGCGCCAGGGTCGGCAGCCTGCGTGCCAGTCGTACGTGTCGTACCAGCGGCGCCGGTCGCGCCGATCGCCTCGACGGTGATCGATTCGACGACCAGTTCGCGCCCCGGCATCAGGAAGCTGTAGCGGCTGCGGTAGGCGTCTTCGAAACGCTGGCGCAGTTCGACGGCAGTGCCAGCCGGCACCGGCAGCGAGGTGTCGGTGCCGGCATAGCGCAGGTGCACGCTGCGGCGCGTATCGATCGCGTCCTCGGCGATGCCTTGGCCGGCCACCTCGGTACGGGCCTTGGCGGCCAGCCGTGCGAAACGCTGCTCGAGTGCCGGCATCAGCGCCTCGACCAGCACGGCTTCGACGGTCGCCTCGCGCATCGCGGTGATGTCGGCCAGACCCATGCCGTAGGCGGACAGCACGCCGGCATAGGGATGGATGAGGATGCGCCGCATGCCCAGTGCATCGGCCACCAGGCAGGCATGCTGGCCACCGGCGCCACCGAAACTCGCCAGTGTGTATCCGGTGACATCGTGGCCGCGCTGCACCGAGATCTTCTTGATCGCGTTGGCCATGTTCTCGACCGCGATCTGCACGTAGCCCTCCGCCACTGCCTCGGGCGAACGCTCGGCGCCGCTGGCACGGGACACCTCGGCGGCGAGCGCGGCGAAGCGGCTGCGCACGGCCTGGGCATCGAGCGGGCTGCTGCCTTCGGCGCCGAACACGGCAGGGAAGAAGGCCGGCTGCACCTTGCCGAGCAGCACGTTGCAGTCGGTGATGGTCGCCGGCCCACCGCGGCGGTAGCAGACCGGGCCGGGGTTTGCGCCGGCCGAGTCGGGCCCGACGCGCAGCCGCGCGCCGTCGAAGTGCAGGATGGAGCCGCCGCCAGCGGCCACCGTATGGATGCTCATCATCGGCGCGCGCATGCGCACGCCGGCCACCAGCGTGTCGAACGCACGCTCGAACTCGCCCGCGTAATGCGATACGTCGGTGGAGGTGCCGCCCATGTCGAAACCGATGATGCGGTCGAAGCCGGCCGCCGCTGCGGTGCGCACTGCGCCGACGATGCCGCCGGCCGGCCCGGACAGGATGCTGTCCTTGCCCTGGAACAACGAGGCATCGGTGAGCCCGCCGCTCGACTGCATGAACATCAGGCGCGTGGCTGGCGCGGTGCCGCCGGAGGCACTGCCCAGTTCGGACGCCATACGATCGACATATCGGCGCAGGATCGGCGACAGGTATGCGTCGACCACGGTGGTGTCGCCCCGGCCGACGAGCTTCATCAGCGGGCTGACCTCATGCGACACCGAGACCTGGGTGAAGCCGGCGGCGTGCGCGAGCCGCGCGACCTCGCGCTCGTGCACCGGCTCGCGCCAGGCATGCATCAGCACGATCGCACAAGCGCGGTAACCCTGTTCGAAGGCGTCGCGCAGCGCCACGCGTGCCGACTCGACATCGAGCGGCAGCACGACGTTGCCGCGCGCATCCAGCCGCTCGTCGATCTCGCGCACGCCAGTGTAAAGCAGGTCCGGCAGCACGATATGGCGGTCGAACAGGCGCGGCCGGTTCTGGTAGCCGATGCGCAGCGCATCCCGGAAGCCGCGGGTGATGAACAGGCAGGTGGGCTCCCCCTTGCGCTCGAGCAGCGCATTGGTGGCAACGGTGGTGCCCATCTTCACCGCCTCGATTCCCCCGGCCGGCAGCGGCTCGCCGGGTGCTGTGCCGAGCAGCGCGCGGATGCCGGCGATCGCGGCATCCGGGTAGCGTTCGGGATCCTCGGACAGCAGCTTGTGCGTGACCAGCCGGCCGTCGGGGCGGCGCGCCACGATATCGGTGAACGTGCCGCCGCGGTCGATCCAGAACTGCCAGCGTGCATCCATATCGGCGACCTTCAAGGTATGTGACCGGTGCGCGTCAATCGGTACGTCAGCGGGCGCGTCAGCGGGTGCAGGCGCTGGCCAGCACCTGTCCCCAGCGCGCATCCGGTGCGACCTGCACCCGATCCCCGGCGGCGCGCAGCGCGCAGGCGGTGGTCGACAGGATGTTGAGCAGCACCGGCCGGCCGTACTTCGCCTCCAGCAGCGGCACTGCATGGATCGCGAACCACAGCCCGCCTGGCATCAGCAGGGCCTGGGCGCGTGGCGCCGCCTCGAGCGCTTCGCTGCCGAGCGCGAGCGCGAGTTCATGGTCGGCCATCGGGTTCGCGGCCTTGTTCTGAGCGAGGTTGCGGCTGCGCGAGCGGCAGGCCAGTACCTCGATGCCGGCTTCGGCGAGGTAGGCGGTGAGCGCATCGTTCACCGCGTCGGGCCAGCGGCTGGCCAGCGCGATGCGCTCGGCACCCAGCCGCTGCAGCGTCGCGATGTGAGCTTCGAGGTCGGTGTCGCAGGCGATGCCGCTCCGATCGCCGGCTTCGGCGAGCAGGGCGCGCATGCGGGTGCGCCCGAGCACCGAGGCGACCGGCACGCCGCTCAGGGCGATGCGGTCGACCGGCTTCTTCGCCAGGAGATCGACGCAGCCATGGAACGCGGACAACTGCGACTCGACCGCCGCCAGCGAGTATTCGGCCAGATCCATGCCGGTGGTCACCAGCATCATGCCCTCGGGGGCCACCCGGTAGAACTGGTAGCCGTCGAGGTCTGTCTGGCGATGGGGAATGATGTAGCCGAGCTGGTACCAGGGGGCGATCATCGGTCAGTCCTCGTCCATCGGCTGTGCCGCCGCGCAACCGTTTTCACTGCATAGGTAAAGGCGGGTATCGCTGAACAGCCAGTGCTGCATGGTGCGCAGCGAGACTCGCTCGCCCTGCGTGAACTCGGTGTCGGCGGTCACCGCGTACATCTGGCCGTTCAGCAGCACGTGCTGGAATGCTCCGGTGAAGGCCTTGGCCTCGAGGAGCTCCACGCGCTGCACCTCGGCCTGGCTGTCGGAAACGGTGCTGTTGAAGTCGTCATCGCCGCCGATGATGGTCATGGCGACCAGCCCGCAGCTGCAGGCGAGGAACATCGCCCAGCAGAAGTTCATCCAGCGTGAACGCGGATACCAGACCGCGGCCAGCGGAAAGACGAAGAAACCCAGCCCGAAGGCAAGTGTCATCAGTTTCATGTCGCGTGCGCCGGACGGTCAGCGCGGCGGCGGATGGCGGTCATGCCAGTGGCGGGCGATGTCGGCCCGGCGGCAGACCCAGACACGGTCATGGGCATCGATGTGGTCCAGGAAGCGTTGCAGGGCGCGGAACCGTCCAGGACGGCCGACCAGCCGGCAGTGCAGGCCGATCGACAGCATGCGCGGGCGATCCTCGCCCTCGGCATAGAGGACGTCGAACGAGTCGCGCAGGTAGTTGAAGAACTGGTCGCCGGCATTGAAGCCCTGCGCCGATGCGAAGCGCATGTCGTTCGCATCGAGGGTGTAGGGCACGACTAGGTGCTGGCGGCCGGCCACCGGCTGCCAGTAGGGCAGCTCGTCGGCGTACGAATCGGCGTCGTAGAGGAAGCCGCCGTGCTCGACGACCAGCCTACGGGTGTTCGGGCTGTCGCGGCCGGTGTACCAGCCGACCGGAGCGCTGCCGGTCATGCGCTGGATCACCTCGACGGCATGCTTCATGTGCGCGCGTTCGGTGGCCTCGTCGACATTCTGGTAGCTGATCCAGCGCCAGCCGTGGCAGGCGATCTCATGCCCGGCCTCGACCATCGCGGCGACCAGTTCAGGATGGCGCTCGAGCGCCATCGATACGCCGAACACGGTGAGTGGCATCCGGCGCCGCTCGAATTCGCGCAGCAGCCGCCAGGCACCGACCCGCGAGCCGTACTCGTAGATCGACTCCATGCTCAGGTGCCGCATCTCGAACGCCTGGGCGTTGATGATCTCGGACAGGAAGGTCTCGGACGCACGGTCGCCGTGCAGCACGCAATTCTCGGCACCTTCTTCGTAGTTCAGCACGAACTGCACGGCGATGCGCGCACCGCCCGGCCAGTCGGCGTGCGGGGGCATGCGGCCGTAGCCGACGAGGTCGCGTGGATAGGAGTCGGGTTCGTCGGGCAGCATCGGGCGTGCGGAGGCGGGGGCGGGGGCAGGCGGGGACAGTGGACCGGGAGGCAGTGAAGGGCGGCGCTTCGCTCAGCGACGCGGCGCGAAGCGTTCGATGAAGACCTGCAGCACGCGCGCCCCGGTGGCGGCGTCCTCGGCGGTGATCGATTCGGCCGGATGATGGCTGATTCCGTCGCGGCAGCGCAGGAACAGCATCGCCACGTCGGTCAGCGCGACCATCGCCATCGCATCATGGCCAGCGCCGCTCGGCAGGGCGACCACCCGATGGCCATCGGCGGCGATCGCCGCCGACAGTTGCGCCTGCAGCCACGGGGCGCAGCCGCAGCTTGCGAGTTCATGGGTCTGCACGATGTCGATGGTCACCCGGCGGCGGGCGGCGATGGCCCGGCATTCGGAGAGGATCGCGGCGGCGACGGCGGCGCGGTCGGCATCGCGCGGCGAGCGCACGTCGAGCGAGAACACGGCGCGGCCCGCGATCACGTTGGTGGCCCCGGGCGAGGGCGCAAGCTGCCCCACGGTCGCCACCGCATCCGGGACGCCGGTGGCGATGCGCTCGGCGGCCAGCACGCATTCGGCCGCTGCCGCCAGCGCATCCTGGCGCAAGCGCATCGGCACGGTGCCCGAGTGGCCGGCCATGCCGTCGAGCTGGATGCGGAACCGCTGCTGCCCGTTGATCGCTGTCACCACGCCCACCGGCAGCCCCTCGGCCTCGAGGACGGGCCCCTGTTCGATGTGGTATTCGACATACGCCAGCACGTCTTCGCGGCGGCGGGCCGCCAGGGCGATCGCCGCCGGGTCGAGCCCGAAGGCGCTCAGGGCGTCGCGCAGCGCCATGCCTGCCGCATCCTGCAGATCGAGCAGCGCGGGATCGAAGGTGCCGGCGATTGCGCGGCTGCCCAGCATCGTCGCCTGGAAGCGCACGCCTTCCTCGTCACCGAAGCCGATGACTTCGATCGCGAACGGCAGCGGCCGGGCGCCCAGCGCCTCGACGCATTCGATCGCGGTGAGCACGCCCAGCATGCCGTCGTAGCGGCCGGCGTTGCGCACGCTGTCCAGGTGCGAGCCGAGCATCAGGCAGGGCAGCCCGGGCCGGTCGCCCTCGCGCCGGCCAACCAGGTTGCCGGCCGCGTCGACATGCACGGCGAGCCCGGCCTCGCGCATCCAGCTGCCGACCAGGCGGTTCGCCTCCGCGTGCTGCTGGCTGAGGTAGGTGCGTGTCAGCCCGTTGGCCTGCTCGCTGATGTGCGCGAGTGCTTCGATGCGCTCGAGGATGCGCGCGGCGTCAGGGGACGGCGGGGTCTGCCGGTGGGGCGCGAGGGCTGAACTCATGCGGGTTTATGTACCATGAAGCCGGAAGGCGCGCCACGCGGTAGCATCGGTCGATCGTCGTCCATGCCGCTCCCGTCCTGATGCCTGTCGAATCCGTCGTCCACCTGTCCGGGTTCCCGGCGCCCCTCGATCGCGCCGCTTTCATCGAAGGGTTCGGTCCGGTGTTCGAACACTCGCCCTGGGTGGCAGAGGCGGCCTGGGAACGCCGCCCGTTCGCCAGCCTGCAGGCAGTGCACCGGGCGATGGTCGAGGTGGTGCGTGCCAGTCCCCGGGAGCAGCAGTTGCTGCTGCTGCGGGCCCATCCGGAACTGTGGGGAAACGAGGCACGCGAGCGGCGGATGACCTTGGACTCGGTAACCGAGCAGGCCGGCGCCGGCCTGTTTTCGCTGACGCCGGAGCAGGCTGTGCGCATCGAACGGATGAATGCAGCGCATCAGCAGAAGTTCGGCTTTCCGTTCATCATCGCCGCATTGAAGAACACCCGCGAACAGATCCTGTCCGAGTTCGAGCGGCGCCTGTGCCTCGATGCAGGCGCGGCGTTCGAAGCGGCGCTGCAGCAGGTCGAGTTGATCACCGGGTTGCGCATCGAGCGCATGATCCCGGTGCAGGAGGAGCGTCCATGATCGGAAAACTGTCCACCCATGTGCTCGATACCGCGCGCGGCTGTCCCGCGCCCGGCGTGCGCATCGACCTCGCGCGCATCGACGGCAGCCAGCGGGTCGAACTGAAGACGGTGTTCACCAACGCCGACGGACGTACCGACCTGCCGCTGCTCGACACCCATGAGCTGGATGTCGGCCGCTATGAGCTGACCTTCCATGTCGGCGACTATTTCCGTGCCGCCGTGGTCGCGCTCGCGTCGCCCGCATTCCTCGACACGGTACCGGTACGCTTCGCGGTATCGGACGCACAGGCGGGCTACCACGTGCCCTTGCTGGTGTCGCCCTGGAGCTATTCCACCTACCGCGGGAGTTGACGGCGATGCCGACGAACAGCGCGCCGCGTGCCGCCCTCGACCTGCAGGTGGTCGACCATCCACTGGCCGGGCACAAGCTGACCTGCCTGCGCGACCGGGACACGCCGATCGCGCTGTTCCGTTCGACCGTGCGTGAACTCGGGCGCCTGCTCGCGTTCGCCGCCACCACTGACCTGCCGCTGGCCTCGCGCGCGATCCAGACGCCGCTGGCGCCGATGCAGGCGCCCTGGGTCGACGAGTCGCGGGTGATGGTGGTGCCGGTGCTGCGCGCGGGGCTGCCGCTCGCGGACGCCTTCTGCGAACTGATGCCGTCGGCCGCGGTCGGCCATGTCGGGGTCTACCGAGATGCACAGGCACGGCCGGTGGAGTACCTGGTGAAGCTGCCGGCGCCGTCGCCGTCGGCCGCAACCCGCTGCTTCGTGGTCGATCCGATGCTGGCCACTGGCCATTCGGCCGCGCATGCGATCGACGTGCTGGTCGCGCACGGTTTTCCGATCGGCGATATCCGGATGGTGGCCATCCTCGCCGCGCCGGAGGGCCTCGACCTGCTCGGACAGCGTTTTCCGGGGCTGCGCGTGCACGTGGCCGCGATCGACCAGCGGCTCGACGAGAACGCGTATATCGTGCCGGGCCTGGGCGACGCTGGCGACCGCATGTTCGGCACTGGGCACTGACGGTGGGCCGATGGAACTGATGCATGCGTTTGCCCTGGCGCTGCTGCTTGGCATGCAGCATGGTCTCGATCCCGACCACCTGGCGGCGATCGACGGGCTGACGCGCTTCAACGCACGGATGGACGCGGCGCGCGCCCGCTGGTGCGGGCTCTGGTTCTCGCTCGGACACGGCACGCTGGTCACGCTGGCCACGCTGCTGGTGGCGACGCTGGCGTCCGGGGTGCAACTGCCCGAGTGGGTCGATACCGCAAGCGGCTGGGTGACCGTGGCACTGCTCGTGATCATCGGCTCGATCAATGTCTGGAGCCTCTACACCGGCCAGGCGGACCTGCACGGCCCGAGCGGCCTGCGCGGGCGCTGGCTGCGCGGCCTGCTCGGCGTGCGCCATCCGCTGGCGATCTTCGGCATCGGCGCCTTGTTCGCGCTGTCGTTCGAGACGCTGACCCAGGCGTCGGTGTTCGCGCTCGGGGCAGGAACCGCGGGCCTGTCGGGCAGTGTCTGGCTGCCACTGGCCATGGGGACGGTGTTCACCGCCGGCATGATGCTCACCGATGCGGTGAACGGGCTCTGGCTCTATCGCCTGGCGCGCAACACGCAGCGCCACTCCGTGCGGGCCATGCGCCGTCTCGCGCTGGCGATCGCCACGCTCAGTTTCACGATGGCGGCCTGGGCCACCGCGCGCATGCTGTCGCCGGGCGTGGATGCCTGGTTCGACGGCACCGAACTGCTGGTGGGCCTGGCGGTGCTCGCCGCAGTGGCCGGCTGCTACCTGCTTGCGATACGCGGCACGGCCCGTTCGGCTGCCGCACCACTCGAATGAAATTCCCCGCCCCTATGAAGGAGTCCCGATGAAGGCAGTGCCCCAGGATGCGCGTACGCTCGCCGCCAATGCCGCGGCCTGTGGCGTCTCGATCGAACCGTCGCGGCTGCCGATGATCGTTGACGGTGTGGCTGCGGTCGGCGCGGCGCTGATGCATTCGCCGATCGCCGTTGCCTTCGAGACCGAGCCGTCCGCGTTCGTCGCGATGCTAGATCGTCACGCCTGGCAAGCGGACGGGACGCGCTGATGGCTGCCGACATCCCGGTCACGCTGGTCGATGCGCTTGCCGCGCTCGGCGCCGGCACGTTCAGTTCGGTGGAACTGACCGCCGCCTGCATCGAACGCGCCCAGGCAGCACAGCCGCGCCTCAACGTGTTCATCTCGCTCGAGGCCGACGCGGCCCTGGCCGCGGCGCGGGCGAGCGATGAAGCGCGCGCGCGGGCCGGCCGCGTCACGCCCGCCCTCGGGCCGCTGGAGGGCGTGCCGCTTGCGCACAAGGACATGTACTACCGCGCCGGCAAGGTGGCGACCTGCGGCTCGCGCATCCGACGCGACTGGGTGGCACCGGTCACCTCGACCGCGCTGGCGCGGCTCGACGCGGCGGGTTCGATCAACCTCGGTACGCTCAACCTCGCCGAGTTCGCGTTCAGCCCGACCGGCCACAACGTTCATTTCGGCGACTGCTGCAATCCGTGGAACCCGGCGTACATCACTGGGGGCTCGTCCAGCGGCAGCGCGGCCGGCGTCGCTGCCGGCCTGTTCTACGGCGCACTGGGTTCGGACACCGGCGGCTCGATCCGGGTACCGGCGGCGCTGTGCGGCGTCAGCGGCATCAAGCCGACCTGGGGCCGGGTGAGCCGCGCCGGTGCGATGCCGCTGTCGCAGTCGCTCGACCATGTCGGGCCGCTCGCCCGCTCGATCGCCGACTGTGCATGGCTGCTGCAGGCGATCGCCGGTGCCGATCCGGCCGACCCGACCGCGTCCACGCGGCCGGTACCCGACCTCGTCGGTGCGCTCGGCCTGCCGATCGACGGGCTGCGCATCGGCCTGCCCGAAGGCTATTTCGACCGCGATCT